>DXEF01000049.1 GCA_019115085.1 Candidatus Agathobaculum pullicola
AGAGGTGGGAAAATGCAAATTGAAATTAAGATTGATGATAGCTGCAAGGAAACCAAAGTGATTGTAGTTACTGACAAGATAACCGATGAAATAAACGCACTTGTAAAAAAACTCGCCGAGGATACCACGCAATTTCTTGCAGGGTTTCAAGGGGATACATTGAAAATCTTGGATCAGCAAGAAGTTTTGCATATTTATACAGCAAACGGCAAGGTATTTGCAGTGACGGATTGTGGGGAATATCAGCTGCGGTTGCGATTATATGAGCTTGAAGAACGGCTTGATAGAATAAGTTTCGTTCGTATATCTAATTCTGAAATTATTAACCTTAAAAAGGTCAAGAAATTTGATTTAAATTACACTGGAACGATTTGTGTTTTCTTGACGAATGGTACTGTTACTTATGTTTCAAGGCGATATGTTTCAAAAATTAAGCAAGTGTTAGGGATATGAGGTGCATGATATGAAGAAAAAAATAGCTATCAGATGTCTGCTTGGAGCGCCGATTGGTTTAGCAATTAGCACCGCTATCGCAATCGCCATTTCATTGGTCATAGGTGATGGTCGTTTTTATCCGGTTGTTCCGGAATTGATTGCAAGCTGTGGAACGGAAATCAATGCGGTTTTGTTACAATCTGTTTGCTCTGTATTGTATGGTGCGGCGTGGGCTGGCGCTTCTGTGATTTGGGAAATAGATGATTGGAGTATTCTCCATCAAACGGCCACGCACCTGATGATATGTTCCCTTGCAACCTTTCCGATGGCATACTTTATGCGTTGGATGGAACATAGCATTGAGGGTATTTTGATTTATTTTGCCATTTTCCTTGCAATTTATTTCCTGATATGGATTTCTCAATATCTGTCTATCAAAAAGCGTGTGCAGCAGATCAATAGAAAAGTTGCGCAGAACAATTGTGTGGAAAAGTAAGCAAACCAAACGAGCAGCAAATTCACACGATTCAGTCAAAGACAGTATCCGCATCCGGGTTGTCGATTTTGACGCCAGAGATTCCATTGCCCGAAACACAAAAATACTTTGTGCGAAAGGTGAGATAGCCGCCCGCAAAATTTATGAAGGCGGCTGAGTGGCGGTATGTTTCGTATGGCAAATCTGCTCTTATGGAAGTTTTTGCTCCAGCAAAGGCCGCACACCCTCCCACTCGCTCTGATGCAGGCAGCACAGACTTTCGTATGGAACGGTCTGCGCACTGCCATCCATACGGCAAGCGGGCAAGTCATGTGGAGCGTCATGCGCAGCGGCGAAATCGCAAAGCGCGACGAAAACCATATCCGCGACCTCGCAGCCGGGGGAAAAAGGCGGAATACCGTCCATGCGGGTGAGAAAAGCGAAGGCAAGTTCGTCATCAAAGCCGCCGTCCTCGCCCCGTGCATACTGTTGGCGATAGCTGCCTGCCGGAAGGATATCCTCCGGACTTAGCATAAGCCCGATTTCCTCTCGTGCTTCGCGCAGTATGGCGGTTTCCGGCGTTTCGCCCGGGTCAATATGTCCGGTGGCGGACAAATCGAAACCACCAGGATAAAGCGGACGGTCAAACTGGCGTTGCTGTAGCCACAGACCGGGGATACCGTTCCGCATACCGATGGTCCAAAGGTGACAGACATGGTGATACAGCCCTTGTGCGTGTACGACCGCGCGTGGCCGTTCGCCGCAGGCGCGTCCGTCGGCATCGTACACAGTCAACAGCTCTCCTCCGCTTTGCGCTTGGATCAGCGTCTGCTTCTGCGCGCGGGGGAGACGCTTGATTTCCGATTCGCGCCGCATTGCCTCACTTTGCGTGGGGAAAATCTCACTGTACACCAGTGTGACCGGACCACGGCCGCGGGTATATTTAGCGCCCTTGCCGCTGTTGTGCGCGGCTAAACGAGCGGTCAAATCATTGGTCCAGCCGCAATACAGTGTGTCATCCGCACAGCGCAGAATATAGGTGTAATTGCTCATTGATGCGAGCGGATATCCCGCTGGGCGACGACCTTGCAGCCCTTGCTGCAAATCAGGGCGCGCACCTTGTCGTGACTTTTTTCGCTGCTGCCGCTGGCCGAGACAAGCAGCACCTCTACCTCTTTGCCGGAAGGCAGAAGATTGACCATGGTGTTAAACGGCGGGGCGGGGAAACCGGCCCAGACCGGCGCCATCAGGACAATCCGTTCGTAGCCGGACAGGTCGAGCGCCTGTTGCAGCGGCACGCTTTTCTGCCGGATGGCGGCAGGACAGCCGCGGGTAAAGGCAGTCAGCAGGTTATATTTTTTGGCCGGTACGGCTTCCAGCAGGTCAGCGCCGCGCGCGTTGGCTTCCGCGCGGGCAAAGGACCGCGTTGCGCCGCCCTGAGAGAAATAAACAACGGCGGTTTTCATGCGATGCACTCTCCTTGTTGCTATCAGGTAATCATAGGAACTATTCTTAGTATATCACAAAAAAGAAAGCAGCGGACGTATAATCCGCTGCTTTTTTGTCTGTTATTCTGTGCTTTCCGGCCTTTGTCCCGCAGCGTCGCGCCCGGTTTTCCGATTTTTGTATAGTCGGTTGCCGATAAAATAGCCAATTGAAGCGCATACGATGGCGCATATATTGGCATCCGGCGGATGAAAGCCTGCGATGCCGACCAGTCCGGAAATCAGATATCCCCCTGCCACACCCAGTGCGGTACAGTGGAAGCCCACGCGCGGCATGCCGAAAATCCGTACATCGGCGGGATCGATATCTGCCGCTTCAGCCAGTGCTTCCTCGGTGACGTCATCTGGTCTTTCGATCATTGCCTCGCTGTCAGTTGCTGTGGACAGGGCGGCTTGATCGGTTTCCGATGGTTGCGCAACGGTTTGCACGGATTCGGTCTGTTCTGCGGTCAGCGGCTTGTGGTTTTCACTCATAAGGGGGGCACATCCTCTCGTTGGGGAGGGGTTTTACTGGACGGTGCTCTGCGTTGGGATGATAATGGCAGCAAGGATATAGGCCAAAATGCCGGTTCCGCCGAAACAGCAGAGAAAAGCCCAGGCAAGGCGAATCAGCGTTGAGTCGAGACCGAAATATTCAGCAATGCCCGCGCATACGCCGCACAGCATGCGGTCGGATTCGCTGCGGTACAGTTTCTTGCCATTCATAGTAAAAACTCCTTTTCTTCTATCATACGTTGTTTTGGAGGGTTCGTCAAGGGCGAGACGAATAAAGGCACCAATTGCTCAAAATCTCTATGGGCATCGGGGCGGCATCCTCCAAAAGCGGATGGAGCATGATGTGCGTCCGGTCAGTCGAACCACCAGTCGGGGTCAAAAACATCCAGAGCATCATCGACAACATCGTCAACCGTATCGCCTATCCAGTCGCCCGGATGATCCTCAAACCAACCGGAATGCCAGCCGTGTTCATTTTTCCATGTGTAATAATGCCACCGGCTTTGTATGCCATAGGTAAGGTCGCGCAGGCTTTCGGTGACGGGATGCAGCACACCATTATAATAGGAGCCGTACAACCGTCCGCCGGCGGCCCAGCCGCCCAGCATCATGCAGCCGCCAACCACCAGTATAGCGCAGCAGGCAAGAGCGAGTTTCTTCATTTTGCGTCACCTCCGTTTTTATGGGTGCGGCCACGCCACTTGTCGATGGGCCATCGAAGCAGGGCCACAAAAGCGCGAAACAGGGGAGGCACGAACAGAATACACAGCTTGATGATCAAAAGTGAGAGCAGAACACCCAGCGCAAACAGCGCAAGACCGCAGCCGAGGGTCATGACCGCACTGGCCGGCATGCTCCATAGGACAAAGGACATGCCGCATAGGATGACACCCGCCGCCAGCAGGCAGAGCGGAACGACCACGGCAAATGCCAATACCATCAGCACAATGGACAGAACAACGCCGAACAGGGTGACAAGCAGGCCGATGAGCACGCCAGCGAGCGGGATGCCGATTGGAATGGCCAGCAGCACAAGCACAACCAGCAGCCATGGATTGATGCCGTTCCAGCGGCGCTTGTTTTGCTGCGGCGCGGCATTGTCCGATGCGGGCGGCACGGGCGTGACTTCCCGATAATCCGCAAGGATCTGCCCGGCTACTTTTTCCGGCGCGCCCAGATCGGCAATGACTTTCTCCTCATTTTCCGGGCCTGCGTCGTCAAAATATTCCTCATAATAGCGCAGGGCGCTGGCGCGTTCTTCCTCGGGCAGGACGGAAAGCGCACGCCGCAGCGCTGCCATATACTCAGTTCTGTTCATTGGTGATTTCCTCCAAAAAAGATCGCGTCGATTCCGTTTCGGTAATTTTGCCAGTCGATACGGTGCTGGCGGAGCTGGACGCGTCCGTGTTCGGTAATTTTGTAATAGCGTCGGTTGCGTCCGGCAAAGGCCTCGTCGTAGATTGACAGATAGCCGTCCTTTTGCAGGCGACGCAGTACCGGATACAGTGTTGATTCGGAGATTTCCAGCACTTTTTGCACATCCTGTGTGATGCGGTAGCCATAAGTGCTCTCCCGCTCGACCACTGCAAGCACGATTCCGTCGAGCAGGGAGGAGGCGATCGGGTATGACATGGGATACCACCTCTCTTTTGTGTTTGCAATAATATTATATGATATATAATATAGGTCGTCAACTGATATTTCAAAAAAATAGTGTGAAGGAATTGTAAATTTTGTAGAAATGATGCGCGGAAAAGCGTGGTTTCGCATTGTATTTGCGCATCAAATGACGTATAATGTTATCTGAATAAGTAGAAGGCAACAACGAGAAGGGGCGAAACAGGAAAAAATGAAACTGGCTGTATTATTTGGCGGCATTTCAAGCGAGCACGATATTTCGTGTCTGTCCGCTGCGTCCATTCTGCGCAATTTGGACAAAAACAAATATGAGATTTACGCGGTCGGCATCACGCAGGAGGGCAAATGGTTTTATTGCCCGACCTGCGATCCCGACCGCGTTGAAAACGGTTCGTGGGAGCGCATGACAGATAAAGTGTCGGCGGTGCTCTCGCCGGACCGCGGTGTACATGGCCTGATGCTGCTGCATGAGGGCAAGACAGAGATGGTACATCTGGACTGCGTATTCCCGGTGCTGCACGGCGTCGGGGGCGAGGACGGCACGATGCAGGGCCTGCTGGAGCTGGCGGGCATCCCATATGTGGGCTGCGGCGTAGCGGCAAGCGCCAATTCGATGGATAAATCCATCACCAAGGCGATTGTAGAGACAACCGGCGTACGGCAGGCAAGATATTTCCTCGCGCTGCGGCAGGATTTTGCGCGCGACGCGGAAGGCGTGGTCCGTGCGGCGGCTGAGGCGCTCGGCTCGTTCCCGGTGTTTGTCAAGCCCTGCTCGCAAGGCTCGTCAGTCGGCGTTGCCAAGGCGGGCGACATGCTGGAGCTTGCCGCAGGTTTGACCGAGGCGTTCAAGCTGGACAGCAAGGTGCTGGTCGAGGAGTTTATTGACGGCCATGAAGTCGAGTGCGCGGTGCTGGGCAACCAGCATCCGGTGGCCTCTACCGTGGGCGAGATTGCGCCTACGCAGGCGTTCTATACCTTTGACGCCAAGTATAAGGATGAAAGCTCCAAACTGTACATCCCGGCCCATATCACCGAGACACAGATGGAAACCGTGCGGCATAACGCGCTGCGCGTATACGCCGCGCTCGGCTGCCGTGGTCTGTCCCGCGTGGACTTTTTTGTCACCCATGCGGACGGCGAGGTCGTGTTCAATGAGCTAAACTCCATTCCGGGCTTTACCTCTATCAGTATGTATCCCAAGCTGTTTGATTACGAGGGTCTGCACTATCCTGCTCTGCTGGACCGCCTGATCGAACTGGCGCTGGAGGAACATCATGGATAATCGCGCGATTGGCGTGTTTGATTCCGGTCTGGGCGGTTTGACTGCGGTGCGGCGGCTGCACGCGCTGATGCCGCAGGAGAATATCATCTATTTCGGCGATACTGGTCGTGTGCCGTATGGTACGCGCGGACGGGATACCATTATTAAATATGCGCGGCAGGACGTTGCGTTTTTGCGGCAGTTTGACCTGAAAGCCATTATCATCGCGTGCAACACGGTGTCGTCGGTCGCGCTCGACCTGCTCGACCGGGAAAACGACATTCCGATTATCGGTACGGTGGAGCCCGCGTGCCGCCGTGCGATGACGATGACGCAAAACGGCAGGGTCGGTGTGATTGGTACGGCGGCGACCGTGCGATCGGGTGCGTATGAGCGCTACCTGCACCACGCGGACGGCAGCCTGACGCTGTATACTCAGCCCTGTCCGCTGTTTGTGCCGCTGGTCGAAAACGGCCGGGTGCAGCGCGGGGATGTGGTGATCGAAACGGTCGTGGCAGAGTATCTCGCGCCGCTCAAAGACGCGGGCGTGGATACATTGATTTTGGGCTGCACGCACTATCCGCTGCTCGAGGATGTAATCGGGGACTTTATGGGCCCGGATGTGACGCTCATCGACTCGGGCGCGGAGGCGGCAAACCTCGCCTCAACCCAGTTTGACCCCGCCGAAGGACCGGGCGAGACCCGATATTTCGTCTCGGATGATCCGGATGGGTTTGACCAGCTTGCGGGCCTGTTTTTGCAGGAGCAGATCGACGCGGGCGCGGGATTGGTTGATATTTCAAGCTACTGAAAACGGCATGGACGGAGAACAAGCAATGAAAAAGGATGTTTGGCTGTCGATTTACTCCAAACAGCAGTTTGCCGACTGCGATGAGGAGCGAATCAACTTGGTAACCGCCGCAACACTGTATGAGCGCGGCGGCAAATATTATATCGCCTATGAGGAGAGCGAGCTGACCGGGCTGGAAGGCACCAAGACCACGGTCAAGCTGGACGGTAAGAAGGTCGCGCTGATCCGGACAGGCGCATACCCTTCGCACATGCTGTTTGCCGAGGATGAGCGGCATGTTGGATTGTATCAGACACCGGTTGGCGCGGAGATGACGGTTTCCACCCACACCTCGCGTGTGAGCAATACCGTGGGGGAAAACGGCGGCGAGCTGGTGATTGATTATACGGTGGAAGTGGATCATTCGCTGATGGGCGAGCATCATTTTGAAATGGTGGTATCCACGCAGCCGATACAGGTTTGATAAAAATAAACGGAGAGTGAACAGATGAACGCATATGAATTTGCGCGTGCCGAGGCAACCCGTGTGGTTGAGGCGGCTTATCATAAAGCGGTGGCGGCAGGTGTGCTGCCCGAGGGCGATATTCCGCCCGTTGCGGTCGAGACCCCGAAGGATGCTTCCAACGGCGACTGGGCATCCACCTTCGCCATGCAGTGCGCCAAGCCCTTGCGCATGGCGCCCCGCAAGATTGCGGAGGCAATTGTAGACAACCTTGATTTGTCGGACAGCTGCTTTGACACGGTGGACATCGCGGGGCCCGGGTTTATGAATTTTACGCTGGGCCAGAGCTGGTATGAAAAGGCCGTCAAGGGCGTGTTTGAAATGGGCGATAAGTACGGCCGCAGCCAGACCAAAACCCCGGAAAAAGTGATGATTGAGTTTGTGTCCGCCAATCCCACCGGCCCGATGCACATGGGCAATGCGCGCGGCGGCGTGCTGGGGGACTGCCTCGCATCTGTGCTGGACTGGTCGGGCAACGATGTCACGCGCGAGTTCTATATCAATGACGCGGGCAATCAGGTTGATAAGTTTGCCCATTCGGTCGAGGGCCGCTATATTCAGGAAATCCGTGGCGAGGACGCCATCGCGTTCGACCCGTCGTGGTATCAGGGCGACGATATCAAGGCGCTTGCGCATGACCTCGTCGAGCAGTACGGCGACAGCCTGATGGACAAAACACCGGAAGAGCGTTTTGCCATCATCGAGGGCTACGGTCTGCCGACCAACATTGCGCGCATGGAGCGCGATCTGAAGCGCTATAAGATCAATTATGATGTCTGGTTCCGCGAGAGCGAGCTGCATGAGAGCGGCTACGTCAAGGAAACCATGGACCTCTTAACCGAAAAGGGCGCGACCTATGAAACCGAGGACGGTGCGCTCTGGCTGCGTTCGACGGATTTCGGCTGCGATAAGGATGATGTGCTGCGCCGTGCCAACGGTTTTTACACCTATTTTGCGGCGGATATCGCCTATCACCGCAACAAGTTTGAAAAGCGCGGCTTTGACCGTGTCATCAATATCTGGGGCGCGGACCATCACGGTCACGTTAAGCGTTTGCAGTGCGCGCTCGACGCGCTGGGTTTGGACGGTTCGCATCGTCTGGAAATCGTGCTCATGCAGCTGGTGCGCATGATGCAGGGCGGCGAGGTTGTCCGCATGTCCAAGCGCACGGGCAAGAGCCTTACCTTAACCGATCTGCTGGACGAAATTCCGGTCGACGCGGCGCGCTTCTTCTTCAATTCCCGCGCGGCGGAGACGCAGATGGAGTTCGATCTCGACCTTGCGGTCAAGCAGGATTCGGATAATCCGCTGTATTATGTGCAGTATGCGCATGCGCGTATCTGCTCGGTCATCAAGAACTGCACCGAGGACGGTATGGCCATGCCTGACACGGCAAGCGTCGACCTCTCCGTGCTGACCGGCGCGGATGAGCGTCAGCTGGTCAAGACGATTGCGCAGTTCCCCGAGGAAATTGTGCAGGCGGCGGTCAGCCGTGACCCGTCTCGACTGAATAAGTATGCTGTGGCGCTCGCGCAGCAGTTCCATCATTTCTATAACGCCTGCCGCATCAAGTGTGACGATGAAAAGCTGTGCGCGGCACGCTTGACGCTGTGTCTTGCCGCCCGTCAGACCATTGCCAATGCACTGGGACTGATTGGTGTGGACGCACCGGAGAGCATGTAAGATCATGTAAGATAAAGATATGAAACGGTGTTTTGCCCTCTGAACAAGGGAGAGAATCAATGAAAAAAATTGCAAAAAAGCTGGTTGCCCTGACGCTTGCAGCGGCGACGCTGACCGTGCCTGCGGGAGCGGTCACACCGGATGGACAAAGTGAAACATGGTTTGACGGCGTTTGGTCGCTGATTGACAGCTTTGGGTTGAAAGCGGAAGATAACCCATATATCCTGCAAAACTATATTAATAAGTACTTGCAGGACCATCCGGAGGAAATGTATAACGTCATTAACGATATTCTGTCGCTGCTCGATACCCATTCCATGTATCTGTCGAGCGAGGAATATTCGGAGGGCTTTGCCACGCTCGAGGGCTTTGTCGGCATCGGCGTGGGAATTCAGCAGGGCTCGGGCGGTGTGCTGGTCAGCGAGGTGATGCGCTACTCCGCAGCGGAGGAGGCAGGCCTGCAAATCGGGGACCTTATCATCGCGGTGGACGGCAAGGATACCACGCAGATGACACACCCGGAAGTGGCCGAGCTGCTGCGCGGCAAGGAAGGCACCAGCGTGGCCGTCACGGTGCGCCGGCAAGGCCGCGAGCTGACCATTACCTGCGTGCGGCGGCAGGTCAATCAGGTCTATGTATCCAGCCAGACCATGGCAGACGGCGTGGAGTATATTAAGGTCAGTGCAATGGGCTCGCAGAACGATTGGGAGGCCTTTTCGGAGACTTGGGAAGGGCTGGACGAAAAGAATACGCGCGCGGTCATTTTGGATTTGCGCGGCAACGGCGGCGGCGTGATCGATATTGCGCTGAAAATGGCGGATGCCATGACGCAAGATGCAAACGTGTATCTGGCCGGTGTGCACTGGCGCGAGGATATGGGCGGTTTGCAGGAGCATTATTCCACCGGAGGCGGCCTTCCGCTGAATAAAATTGTCGTGCTTGTGGATGGTGGCACGGCTTCGGCAGCCGAGCTGCTGGCGGGCAGCTTGCAGGATAACGGCGTGGCCACGCTGGTTGGTGAAACGACCTACGGAAAAGGGCAGGGCCAGTACCATCTGGAACTGCTCAACGGCGACAAGCTGGTTATCACCACGCTTGAGCTGGAGCTGCCCAAACAGGGCTGCTGGGAGGGCGTCGGCCTGACGCCGGATGTGATGCTGGAGAATCGCACGGTGACAGTCAATGCCGCGCGATTGACGCCGCTCGATACGACGGAACCCCTGCGCTTTGGTATGCAGTCGGACAACGTCTACGCCATGACCGAGCGGCTGGTGCTGCTGGGGCTGTTGGACGAGGCCACCAATACGTTTGACGGTAAGGTGACCGGTGCGGTGCAGTCCTTCCTTGCAAGCTACGATATGGAGCCGAGCCTATATGCCTCGGCCGAAATGCTGCAAGCGCTGGATGAGGCGATGCAGACGCTGGACGGACAGACCTATGAACTGGATGAGCAGCTGCTTACCGCGCTGGAACTGTGCAAGCTGGCGGCAGCGGAGCCACAGCAATATACCGCGCTGCCGGATGGCAGCTGGAAGAAAAACTAATTGGACGGGATTCTTCTTGGGAGGATAACAACATTGGATATTCCTTTATGCCCGATGGAACATCGACCGCAGATTCTGTTGACCGACCCGGCGGCCCTGCCGCTTTGTCGGCAGCAGCCTGAGCGTTTTGCGGGCGCGATTGCGCCGGATGGCGAAACCTGTGCGGCATGGGCGCAAAGCCTTGCGCCTTTGCCGGTCGGCCTGACGCTGGATTGTCCGCCCGTTCCGGATGCGGAAGAATGCGGACGGCCGGTCACGGTGGCGTACATGAAGCAGTGCAAGCAGGCGTTTCGTTCGCTGCTGCATGATGATGCAGCGTTTTACTATCTGCGCGGGGCGCAAACCTTTGCGGCGCTGCGCGCGGCAGTGCTGGCGCTGGGGGATTTGTGCGGACGCACGGTGATTGCGGAGCTGCTGATAGACGATGACGAAGGCCGCCTGTCCGACGGTACGGATGTGCGCGCAGCGGTGGGCGTATTGCAGCGCATCGGTGTGACAACGGTCATTTTGACCGCGCATGATCCGCAGTCGATTACCGAAGCGCTGGATATGACGGCGCCGTATGCCCGTTTGTCGCTTGGTGTATGCGTACATTCCGCATGGCTGCGCGCGCAGACCACGCTGTATAATACGGAAATCTTTCTGCCGGCAGAGCATGACGATACCGCACGGCTGCTGGCGGCAATCGACTCCCATACGGGCGGCGCGGTGGTCGAGCGCGACCATGATGATTTCATCCTGGCGCCGGACGGCAAAAACGCGCATTTCATTGATCCGACGATCGATATATCGGATGAGATCGAGTGCGGGCCGCGGTTGGAGGAGGCGCTGATTGCGGCGGAGGATGATGCCGGTGCGCTCAAGCTGGTGCTCGAAACCGAGGATGATGTGATCGCGCTGGAGGAATACTGGTATATGATTTCCAGACCGCTGTGCCTATGCGCAGAGTCGGCTGAGCTGCTCGAGCAGGGGCTGCGGGTATATCCGGGGCTTGCGCTTTATGACGGCACGTGGGAACAGCCGGACGAGGTTGTGCATTATCTGGAACAAAAATACGGTTTGATTCGTTTATAGACTTTGGGCCGGAGGAAAAGAGCGCGGCGGCGCTGAATATATGTGGAGGAATGCAATGGACTGGAAGGAAGTCACGATTTACACGACCACAGCCGGAATCGGTCCGGTCGAGGCGCTTCTGGAGGATAACGGCGTAGAGGGCTATGTGCTCGAGGATGCTGCCGATTTTGAAGAATTTTTGAAGGATACCGAAATCTACTGGGATTATGTGGATGAGGATTTGGTGCGTGAAAAACGCGCGCAGGAAACTTGTCTGAAAATTTACCTGTCGGACGATGAGGACGGCGCAAAGCAATATGCCGCCATTTGTGCGGCGCTGGAAAATCTAAAAGCGCGCGACGAGGAGCACGCATGGGGCCGTTTGTGTACCGAAACCGCCCTCACCCGTCAGGAGGACTGGGAATGGGGCTGGAAGCAGTATTTCAAGCCGTTCCCGGTAGGCAAAACCTTTATGATCAAGCCTTCGTGGGAGACGGTAGACGATGCGCAGGGGAGAAAAATTCTGGAAATTGACCCTGCCTCCTCCTTCGGTACGGGTAGCCACGACACCACGCAGCTTTGTATGGCGGCGCTGGAAAAACTTGTCCGATCGGGCGGTACGCTGCTCGATATGGGAACCGGGTCGGGGATTCTGGCAATTGCGGCGGCGATGCTGGGCGCGGACGTTAAAACCGTGGTGGATATTGATGAGAACTGTTTGAAAACCGCACAGGAAAACGCGGAGAAAAATCATGTTTCCATTGGCATCGGCTTATGCGGCGATGCGCTGCGCAGCCCGCAGCTTGCGCAGGAAATCGGTGCGGGCTACGATATTATCGTGGCCAATATCGTGGCTGACGTCATCATCGGCATGGCGCCGATGTTTGCGGACAAGCTGGCGCCGGGCGGACATCTGATTTGCTCGGGTATTCTCAACGAGCGCGCCGATGAGGTGCGTGTGGCACTGGAGCAAAACGGTTTTGCGGTTTTGTCGCATGCACAGAGCGAGGATTGGAGCGCTTTTACCGCAAAAAAGTAATTCACGGAATGTTCACTTGCAAAAGTGCGTTTTTTTTGATAGAATAGGAAAGGTTACTTGATTGTTATGCCGAGATTCTTTATATCTGAGCAGCCGGAAAACGGTGTGTTGACGCTGCGCGGAGAGAATGCGCATCACGCGGGGCGCGTGCTGCGGCTGCGTCCGGGTGAGTCGGTGACCCTGTGTAACGGCAAGGGAACGGATTTTGATTGTTCGATAGAATCCGTGGAAAAGGACGTGGTCGTCTGCCGTGTACGGGACAGTCATCCGGCTGAAACCGAACCACGGCAGCAATTGACGCTGTTTATGGCACTGCCGAAGAGCGATAAAATGGATTTTATCGTGCAGAAGGCGGTGGAGCTTGGAGCGCGGGAAATCGTGCCGTATTTGTCCAAAAACTGTGTTTCGCGGCCGGATAAAACCGATAAAAAAGTAGAGCGCTGGCAGAAAATTGCGTTGGAAGCCGCCAAACAGTGCGGCAGAGGGTATCTGCCTGCGGTCGGTGCGGTAGTATCGTTTGAGCAGGCGGCAGAGCAGGCGGCACAGAGTCAAACCGCGCTGTTCTTTTATGAAAATGAACGGCAGACCGGTCTGCATGACGCTTTATCGGATGGCGTCGGCGAGACGGTTTCGTTGATGATTGGGCCGGAAGGCGGTTTTGCGCCGGAGGAGGCTGCATTTGCGGCCGAAAAGGGTCTGACAAGCGTATCGCTTGGCACACGCATTTTGCGGTGTGAGACAGCGCCGATTGCGGCGCTTGCCGCTGTGCTGTATGCGGGCGGCAACATGTAAGAACAAAAAAGAGGGAGTGTAGGCATTGGCTAAAAGCAATGTGGGTAAAAAGCCAATCAGTGAAGAAGAATATACCACCAATAAGGTGTTGACGGTGTTCAGTATCTGTCTGTTGGGCGTATTGGTGCTGATGATCGTGCAGCGCTTGATGGATTATGGCAATACGTGGGCAACCGGTATGCTGGTTACCAGAATCCTGCTGGGAATTGGCGTTTTGGGTGTGCTCTGCGGTGTTGCTTTGCTGATGCGTGAGGCTTCCGGCAAGCGGCCGTCGGCTCGCCGCATCCTGTGCGGACGCAACGTGTTGATTGCCAGCATTGTGCTGGTGCTTGCCATGGCTGCCATTATGTATCTGGGTACCGGCCTGATTAAGCTGCTGTATGTGGTATTGCCGGTTTTGGCGGTATATTATTTGGTATATCATTCCTATGCGCGGGAATTTTTCCTGATTGCAGTGGATATCGGCGTGGGCGTTGGCCTGATGTGGCTGATACGCCGTGCGCTGGATAGCGCAAGCTATGGCTGGATGGCTTATGCAGCATTGGGAGCAGCGGTAGTGCTGACGGTTGTGCAGCTGATTTGTGTTGCAACGCTGCGCGGGAAAAACGGTAAGACCGCTCCCCGCGGCAAGAAGGTCAGCGCACAGTTTAGCCGCAATGCCTATACAATGCTGAGCATTACGCCGGTGCTGATGGCGGTGCTGGTGGCGGCGGTGTTGTTTGCGCCCGCGCATATTTTGATTGCAATGGGTGTGGCAGCGGCATATCTGTTTATCACCGCGGTATACTATACTGTGAAGCTGATGTAATGGTGTATAGTGATGTGGGCGGACGGCTTGACCGTCCGCTTGCTTTTTCGTGAGGAGGGAAGGCATGAAGCGGCTGGCCGGAATTTTGTTGGTCTTGCTGCTGGCAGGCGGAGCAGCGCTATGGTGGTATCCGCGGGCGACATCGCCGCATGTGCAGAATCCATATCAGGCGGCTGCGATGCTGGAGCAGGATGCGAGAGCAGATGGAGACGGTGTGGTGTTTCGCACCGAGGAAGTGGACCCGGATGAGGTATACCGCGCGTTGGAAGCGCGTTTTCCGTTCGCTTTTTCTCTGCATGCGACCGTTCGGCCGAACCAGACAACGGAATTGCGTGTGGAAGTATCCCGTCGGGCACGGCAGGAGCAGGCGGAGCTTTACGCGCAAGCACTCGCGGCGGAAAGCGTCACGGATGATATGACAGCGGAACAGAAGCTGCGTGTGTTACATAATACGCTGGTGCGCCTGTGCAGCTATGACATCGATACAGCAGAGCAGACGGTGCCGGACGGTGCGTCCGCTCCCTTTGCGGCGGACGGAGCGCTCCTGGATCATAGTGCTGTGTGTGCGGGATATGGCCGCGCATACGGGATGCTGTGTGAAGCGGTAGGGATAAAAACCATTTATGTGGCTTCGGAGGAGATGAACCACGGCTGGAATGCGGTGCGTCTGGATGGGCAGACCTATTTTATCGACTGTACCTTTGACGACCCTGTGCCCGACCGCGGCGCATATGTTTCCGAACAGTTTTTTCTGCTGACCGCGGAGGAGCTGTCCAAGACCCATGTATGGGACCAAGCGTTCTATGAACAGGTGCTCGACAACATGGAAAAAGAAAATTCATAAAATCTTGAAAAAAGACTTGACACTACATAGAACATGAGTTATAATAATTATCGTCGCCAGCGAACGGGCGACGCAGGAAAGTGAGTATGGCGGTATAGCTTAGTTGGCTAGAGCGTTCGGTTCATACCCGAAAGGTCATTGGTTCAAGTCCAATTACCGCTACCATTTCCCTTGGCCCGTTGGTCAAGCGGTCAAGACACCGCCCTTTCACGGCGGTAACGCGGGTTCGATTCCCGCACGGGTCACCATATGGAAGTTTAGCTCAGCTGGGAGAGCATCTGCCTTACAAGCAGAGGGTCAGCGGTTCGAGCCCGTTAACTTCCACCAAACTCAGATAAATCCGAACTCTTTCCCAATAGGGAGCGAGTTCGGATTTATCATTTCTCCGGTCGAAATGGCATCATAAAAACGGCGGCGGTATGTGTGTAGTACACACCGCCGCCGTTGCTATTCAGGTAATTTCCCGCTCTTTCTTTTAGCATATATTATGCTTGTCTAAAAGAAAAGCGCATGGTAAAATAAATTTAGCAATCTTTGTCAATTCTGGCATGTTGCAGCAAGTAGGAAGGCAGAAAAGATTATCTTTTGTGCTGACTACGGCGTTATGCCGTAGCCGCGGCTAAATCCGTATCAGAGCGTAGATTTTGACCTTCTTGTGCAGGGTGTGTCAGTAAACCGGATGCAAGAAAAAGAGGGGAATTTTATGAAAAAACGTTTGATTTCTTTTGTGCTGGCGCTCGTTTTGTGTTTCAGCCCAACCGCTTTAGCCGTAGACGGCGTTTTGGATAGTGGAGCCAGCCATTTACCGAAGCTGAGCAAGACAGAAATTGCCCAACTGCTCGAGGAAAATTCGCTTGATCTTCCCGAACAGATTTTTGATGAACAGCCCTCCGTATCCGCGCCCTACGCGACCGGTAAGGTGAAGGAGGAGGCGCTGCAAGCAGCGACCGACCGACTCAATGCGTGGCGGAGCATCGCGGGTCTTACTTCGGTCGAGCTGGATACCGCGCTCAGTGAAAACGCACAGTACGGGGCGGTGATTCAAGGGGTACATAATAGCTTAAGCCACACCCCCAGCCGGCCCACGGATATGAACGATAGCTTCTATCAGCAGGCGTACGAGGCCTCGTCTTCCAGCAATCTGGCGGCCGGATACACCCTGACTGAAGCGATAGACGGCTTTATGGAGGACACCGATTCCAGCAATATTGATCGAGTGGGGCATCGCCGCTGGCAGCTCAATCCGCAGCTGGGCAAGATTGGGTTTGGCGCTGCAACCGCAGGGGAGGGCGGATATCCCTATGTAGCGGAAAAGGTGTTTGATCGCAGCGCTGCAAGCTATGACTATGATTTTGTGGCTTGGCCTGCCTCGGGTAACTTCCCAGCGGACACCAATGCCTTTGGCGCAAACACTGCATGGAGTGTTTCGCTCAATCCGCAGAAGTTTGCCACACCGCGCCAATCTGACCTTACCGTTACGCTGACCCAAGAGAGTAGCGGCCAGAGCTGGGTTTTTCAGGGCAACGGCAATTATACCTCCAGCAACTCCGGTATGTATTTTAATGTAGATACCGGCGGATACGGCGTGTCCAACTGCATTATCTTCCGGCCTGACGGTATCACTGATTATGAAGGGCTTTATACCGTATCGATTGACGGGCTGAAGAGCGCAACTGGTGCTGCGGTAGATTTTTCCTATCAGGTGGATTTCTTCAATGCCAAAGCATATGCAGATGCGCCTGTAGACGTCGTTGCACCCTTCGTTGATGTAAAGACTAACGCTTATTATGCAGAAGCTGTGGAATGGGCGGTCAAGGGGAGCATCACCAGCGGAACGAGCGATACGACATTCTCCCCCGACGCGACCTGCACCACAGCACAGATTTTGACCTTCCTGTGGCGTTCGCAGGGCCAGCCTGCGCCGACCATTGCCAATCCGTTTACCGATATTCAGGAGAGCGATTATTATTACCAGGCCGCGCTTTGGGCGCATGAAAAGGGTCTTGTTTCCGGTTCTGCCTTTGGCGGCAACGCGCCCGCGACCCGTGCCGCAACGGTAACGTATCTTTGGAAGCTGGCGGGAAGTCCGGAAATGTCCCTGTCAAACTTTTCAGATGTCGCGGCCACCGCCGACTATGCTCAAGCCGTTGCATGGGCTGTGGAGCAGGGAATCACTACCGGAACCAGTGATACAGCCTTCTCGCCCGCGGCCATCTGCACCCGTGGTCAAATCATGACGTTCCTTTATCGTGCGTTTGCCTAACCGATCAAGTCGTAAAAACGGTTAAGAGCGTGGACAGCCCCCTTGCCTGTTTGACGGTGTTATAAACCGGGCAAGAAGCTTAGCACGAAAAAACAGTCTCACGGCAGCTGCTGAACATGAAGAAAGTGCGTTCCCATAACATGGGAACGCACTTTTCTATGCTGGAATAAAGAAAGAAACTGCAAAAACGAAGCAAAAAGCTGGAGCAGCGTTGGGCCATAGAAAATCGGCGTATCCGGAATATCGGACATGATGGGCAGGCGAGGTATTGGAATGGTCAATCGATATGGCCCATCCAGCCGATCTTGTTTTTGCCTTGCTTTTCAAGGCGTTAGCTTTCCCAGCTGATTGCCGATACCGGGCAGGAATCGATGGCGCTCTGCACATCGCTCTGATTTTCCTCGGTTGCCTCCTGATATGCCTCGGCTTTTCCGTCATCATTCATGCGAAACACGGCATCGCACATTCCGCAGCAAAGGCCGCAGCCAATGCAGGTATGCTGATCTACAAATGCTTTCATATTAAAGACTCCCTTTCTTAAAATACAACAACAAGCAGCATCTTGAATGCTTCTTCTCCGTATACGGCATGGGGATGCCCAGCAGGCATCACGATGGATTCGCCTTCGTGCAGGAGATAATCCACGCCGTCAATCGTGATCTTACCTACGCCGTCGAGGCAGGTGACAAAAGCATCACCGCCGGATTCATGGGTGCTGATTTCCTCCCCCTTGGCAAAGGAAAAGAGAGTGATACTGACGGCGCTGTTCTGTGCCAGGGTTTTGCTGACCACCTGACCTTCCTGATAAGAAATTTGCTCCTTCAGAACCAGGACTTCTGCCGGACTGATATTTTTCATTTTCATACTCATATAAATACCTCCGAGTTTGTCATAGAATTCGATTCTGAAATTTATTCAGCGCAATAAGGGGCTTCATAGTAATAGAGATCTGCCCACCGGAATTTGATAATCTGTGCTATCATTTCATCAAATCTCTTAATGCAAATCGGTTTATGCTTTTATAATATCCTATCCTCTATAGGATGTATGTTGTTAAAACAACATAATGAACAAATTTAAGGCAATACCGCATAATTCAGCAAGAGTGTATTGCAAGAAATCGCAACAAAATCTGGGCACAAAATTTCCGCAAAGCATTAAAGATGCAATTGTGCGGTGTTGCCTTAAGGTTTGGGCAAAGGACGGAATGGTCTATGCGCGTAATACAATGCCCGTCAACAATACATTGGACGTGCTGGAACAGATGGGGCTTCCCGTGCAGAGATAATGTGGCACAAAGCCCCGGGTTTTATGGTATTGTGAATAATATACTTTTTGAGCATGTATCAATTATTATCATAAGTATTTGCTATTTGCATGCCGGTGACATACAATAAAAGAAAAAAGACAAGGGGCGAGCAAATGAATATCACGGATCGAGATGAAATTGAAAAGGGGCTGGATGACCCGGAGGTTATGCGCGCGGCATCGCAGCGTGCACTGCGCCTGACAATGGAATTGAACGGCCGCTATTTTGAGCCGGAGGAGGTCCGTCGCCGTTTTTTTGAACTGATTTGTCAGCCGGTGGATGAAACGTTCTGTCTGTTTCCGCCGTTTCATACGGATTACGGAAAGAATATTCGGGTAGGCAAAAATGTATTTATCAATACCGGCTGTCATTTTCAGGATCAGGGCGGCATCGAAATCGGAGACGGAACGCTCATTGGGCATAACGTCGTTTTGGCGACGCTGAACCACGATGAGGACCCGGAGCAGCGGCATATTTTGCACCCAGCTCCGATTGTGATTGGCAGAAATGTTTGGATCGGCGCAAATGTGACCATCGTGGCAGGTGTGGCGGTAGGGGACGGCGCCATCATTGCCGCGGGCGCGGTGGTGACTAAGGACGTGCCGCCCGATACCATGGTCGGCGGTGTACCGGCAAAGACCATCCGCAAGGTTCGCCGGCAGGCGTGAGGATATCTGATACTCTAAGCCTATTGTGTATTCGTGTTTGCTTTGATAAAATAGATACCACATCAAGTTGAGTGTGAGATAAACAAGGTACGGGAGATGAAGAACGTGCAGCTGTCGCATCTGGATGCGGAAGGAAATGCGCATATGGTTGATGTCGGGGAGAAACCAATCACAGCCCGCATAGCGGTAGCGCAGGCAGAAATTGCCATGCGGCCGGAAACACTTTCCATGATTTGCAAGGGGGAGCTTCCGAAAGGAGATGTTTTCTCTTGCGCGCGTATCGCGGGTATAATGGCGGCAAAACGTACGTTTGAATTGATTCCCATGTGTCATCCGCTGCCAATAGACGCGGTAACAATTGAGTTTGAAGCTCAAGCGCCGGCGCGTGTGCTGGTGAAAGCGACGCTGCGGTGCAATTGGAAAACCGGGATTGAGATGGAGGCATTGACGGCCGCGAGCGTAGCCGCATTGACGGTTTATGACATGTGCAAGGCGGTAGACCGGGGTATGGTGATACAGAATATCTGCCTGCTGGAAAAAGCGGGTGGCAAGTCCGGGCGTTTTGTCAGAGAAACAGAAACAACAGAATAGATGGGTGAAATGCCGGATAGCGGACTGTGCCGTAATCGGAACTGACAATAAAAGCAGCCGAAGCGTGTATGTGAAGGCCCGTAGGTCGAGCGGGCAGAGGAAGTTTTCGTTTTCTGGTGCTTTTGACACACGCCTAAGTTTGCATCAATCCTATTTTGCGCATGGCACTATACGGATTGCATGTGTTCTGGATATGGTTTTTCATGTAAAAGACCTCCCTTAAAAAATGTCCTTATTTTTTAAGGGAGGTCTTCGGTTTTATTTTTTGTATGTCTCGTTGTGCTGTGCAAAAAACAATTAAATACCCTTTTGTTTTTCGGGATATCTGCTGTCTGACAAATCGGGCGCAGTTTCATTTTCACAGCGGGATGTTTTGATTAAGACAAACGGTTTTTGAAATCCTCGTAGCCGAACATGCGCACAGCTTCGTCCGTGCCGTTCGCGCGGCGCACTGAGATGAGCGGCAGCGGTACACCGTTAAACGTGTTGGTTTTGACCATGGTGTACAGCGCCATGTCCTCAAACATGACCTGATCGCCCGGACGCAGTGTATTATCGAAGGAATATTCCCCGATCACGTCGCCTGCGAGGCAGGAGCGGCCGGTGAGCAGATAGGTAAACGCTTTTTTACCCGGCTCACCCGCGCGGGATACCGGCGGACGGTAGGGCATTTCCAGCACATCCGGCATATGGCAGGCTGCCGAGGTGTCCAAAATCGCGATTTCCTTGCCATTTTTCATCACTTCAAGCACGGTGGAAACAAGATATCCTGCGTTGAGAACAACAGCCTCGCCCGGCTCCAGATAAATCTGCACATTGTACTTTTGACGCAGATAGTTGACGCACTGGACGAGCGTTTCCACGTCATAATCGTCGCGTGTGATATGGTGGCCGCCGCCGAGGTTGAGCCACTTCATGCCCTCCATATACTTGCCAAAGCGCGCTTCAAACGCTTCGACGGTGCGCACCAGAGCGTCGGCATTCTGCTCGCACAGGGTATGGAAGTGCAGGCCGTCGATGCCGGTGAGCAGCTCAGGCTGGAAGTTCTCCTCTGTGATGCCCAGGCGTGAAGCCGGACCGCAGGGATCGTAGATGGCGTGCTCTGCGGGCTGGGTTGAGCACTCGGGATTAACACGCAGGCCACAGCTCTTGCCCGCCGCGCGCGCGAGGCTGCCATAGGCCTTCCACTGATGAAATGAGTTGAATACAATATGGTCGGCGTAATGCAGGATTTCCTGAAACTCGCCTTCGGCATAGGCGGGAGAGTAGACGTGCGTCTCGCCGCCGAATTCCTCTTTGCCCAGCCGGGCCTCATACAAACCGGATGCGGTCGTTCCGGCCAGATATTCGCGCAGCAGCGGATAGATCGAGAACATGGAAAATCCTTTCTGCGCCAATAGAATTTTTGCGCCCGTGCGTTCGGCCACGTCACGCAGGACGGCCAGATTCTGCACCAGACGGTTTTCGTCCACAAGAAAACAGGGGGTAGGCAGTTCGGTAAATTTCATATCAGTCCACCAATACCGGATTTTCGTTGATTTGCCACGGCAGACCCCATTTGTTCAGAGCCTCCATATACGGGTCGGGATCGAACTCCTCAACCGTATACACGCCGGGCTTGTTCCACTTGCCGGTCATCAGCATGGCAGCGCCAATCATGGCGGGTACGCCAGTCGTGTAACTGATAGCCTGCGAGCCGACCTCGCGGTAGCACGCTTCATGGTCGCAGACGTTGTAGATATAGGCGGTCTTTTCCTTGCCGTCCTTCTTGCCGGTGAAAATGCAGCCGATGTTGGTCTTGCCCTTGGTGCGCGGACCGAGCGTTGCGGGGTCGGGCAGTAGCGCCTTGAGGAACTGAATCGGCACGATCTGATGCCCTTCAAACTCGATTGGGGTGGTGGACAGCATGCCGACATTTTCCAGACACTTCATGTGGGTGAGGTAACTCTGGCCGAAGGTCATGAAGAAGCGGATACGCTTGACGCCCGGGATATTTTTCGCCAGCGACTCGATCTCCTCGTGGTGCAGCAGGTACATATCCTTGTGGCCAACCTCATCGAAGTCGTATTCGCGCTTGATGGACATAGCGGGAATTTCGACCCAGTGGCCGTTTTCCCAGTACGAGCCGGGCGCGGAGACCTCGCGCAGGTTGATTTCGGGGTTGAAGTTGGTGGCAAACGGGTAGCCGTGGTCGCCGCCGTTGCAGTCGAGGATGTCGATGGTGTCAATCTGGTCAAACAGGTGCTTCTGGGCATAGGCGCAGTAGGCCTGTGTCACGCCCGGATCAAAGCCCGAGCCTAAAAGCGCGGTCAGACCGGCCTTTTCAAACTTTTCCTTGTACGCCCACTGCCAGGAATAGTCGAAGTAGGCGGTGAAGCCCGCTTCCTTGCAGCGCTTTTCGTAGATTTCGCGCCATGCGGGGTCATCCGTGTCCTCCGGCTCATAGTTTGCCGTGTCCATATAGTTGACGCCGCACTTGAGGCATGCGTCCATGATGGTCAGGTCCTGATAAGGCAGGGCAATATTCATGACGATATCCGGCTTATACTCGTCGATGAGCGCCACCAGCTCGTCGACGTTGTCCGCGTCGACCTTGGCGGTACGGATTTTGGTAGGCGTGGTGCCATCGAGCTTTTCCTTGATTGCGTCACACTTGGACTTGGTGCGCGAGGCAATCATGATTTCCTCAAATACGCTGCTGTTCTGGCAGCACTTGTGAATAACGACTGAGGCTACGCCGCCGCAGCCGATGATGAGTGCTCTTCCCATAAGTTATTCCTCCACTTTTTCCAGTAGTTTTTGCACATAATTCGGTAAATAAAATGCACCTTTGTGCAGGTTGGTGTTGTAGTATTTGGTTTCGATGCCGCGGGCGTTCCATGTGTCTGCATCGAGGTCGTGCACCGGATGCACGCCGCGCGAGGAGAAGCCGAAAAGCCAGTGGCCGGACGGATAGGTCGGGATGTGCGCCTGAAACAGGCGCGACAGCTCAAACGAGTGGACAATATTGCGGTGCGCGCGCTGGCAGGCGAGCGCGTCGCCTTTGTAAAACGGGCTTTCGTGCTGGTTGACCAGCACACCGTCCGCCTTGAGCGCTTTGTAGCAGTTGCCGTAGAACTCCATCGTAAACAGGCCCTCGCCCGGACCGAACGGGTCGGTCGAGTCGATGATAATTAGGTCATATTCATCCTCAATGCGGCGGATGTATTTCAGACCATCCTGATAGAGAATGTGCACGCGCGCGTCATCCAGACTGCATGCTACAGCGGGCAGAAATTCCTTGCACACCGCGACCACACGCTCGTCTATTTCGACAAGGTCGATGTGCTCGATGTGCGGATAGCGGCATAATTCGCGCACACAGCCGCCGTCGCCGCCGCCGATGACGAGCACTTTTTTGATGGCGTTGCCCCGCACGGCAAGCGGGACATGCACCATCATCTCGTGATAGATAAATTCGTCGCGCTCGGTCAGCATCATATAGCCGTCGAGCGTTAGAAACCGACCGAATTCCTCGCACTCGAATACGTCGATGCGCTGGAAGTCGCTCTGCTCGGTGTAAAGCTGTCGGTCGACCTGAATTTGCAGGCCGACGGTCGGCGTGTGCATTTCGGTAAAGGTTAATCGCATGAATCAGACTCCTTGCTCAGTCAGAGGGGCTGATAACGCCCCGAATCACCTGTAGGTTGTTCACATCCGGGTCCTCGGTGCCGAGCAGCATACAGTTTTTCTCTTTTGCATAATGAATATAGTCGAGGATTTCGCGTGTGATGCGTTCCCCCGGCGCGAGAATCGGGATGCCGGGCGGATAGCACATGACAAATTCCGCGCAAATGCGGCCGGCGGCGTCATCCAGCGCGACCGTCTGCTTGTCCGCATAGAAGGCTTCCTGCGGGGCGGCGACGACCTGCGGTGAGATGTATTCCTGCCGCATAAGGGTGGCCTTGTCCCGCTTGTAGCGGCGGCGGATGTCGGCAAGTGCCGCGACCAGCCGTTCGAGGTCGCGTTCGCGATCGCCGACCGAGACATAGGCGAGCAGGTTACCCAGATCGCCGAATTCGGTTTGGATGTCGTAAAAGTCGCGCAGCACATCGTACACCTCAATGCCGGCAAGACCAACGTCCAGCGTGTTGACAGCGAGCTTGGTCACATCAAAGTCGTAGACCGTGTCGCCGTTAATCAGCTCGCGGCCATAGGCGTAATAGTCGCCGATCTGGTTGATTTCGTCGCGGGCGTATTCGGTCAGGTAAGTTACCTTGCGGAAGATCTCTTTGCCGAAAAGCGCCAGATTTTTGCGCGAAATGTCCAGACTGACCATTAAAAGGTATGAGCCGGATGTGGTTTGTGTCAGATTGATGATTTGGCGGACGTATTCCGCGTTCATCGATGGGCCGCACAGCAGAAAGCTTGACTGTGTCAGGCTGCCGCCCGATTTGTGCATGGATACCGAGGCGAGATCCGCGCCCGCGGCCATCGCGGACAACGGCATGTTTTCGCCGAAGTAGAAGTGCGTGCCGTGCGCTTCGTCGGCCAGCACCTTCATGCCTGCCGCGTGCGCAAGCCGCACGATTTCCTTGAGGTCGGAACAAATGCCGTAATAAGTCGGGTTGTTGACCAGTACGGCTTTGGCCGACGGGTGCTTTTGGATGGCGGCTTTGACATCCGCGACCGACATGCCCAGCGAAATGCCGAGGCGGTCGTTCATCTGTGGGTTGACGTAGGCCGGAATGGCGCCCGTCAGCACCAGCGCGTTGATGACGCTGCGGTGGACGTTGCGCGGCAGGATGATTTCATCCCCGCGGGAGACGACGCTCAGCACCATCGACTGCACCGAGGAGGTTGTGCCGCCGACCATCAGGAAGGCGTGCGCAGCGCCAAAGGCTTCGGCGGCAAGCTCCTCCGCTTCACGGATGACGCTGACCGGGTGACACAGGTTGTCGAGCGGCTTCATGGAGTTGACGTCCACGGTCATGCACGACTCGCCCAGAAAGCGCGTCAGTTCGGGATTGCCGCGTCCGCGTTTGTGTCCGGGGACATCAAACGGCACAATGCGCATATCTTTAAAGTGTTCGAGCGCCTCCTTGATGGGCGCACGGGACTGGTCCATAATCATGCCTTCTTTCGGCGGGAATATTGCGCGCATAGCGCGTATTTGACCGGAAATGCCGCAACGCGGTATTTCCATCAAAAGCGCGAGCCTTGCCCGTGCTTTTGATACCCCGACCCAGCGGCCTTGGGCCGTGTCGTTCGGGTATCGAAAGGCGGTTTCTTCGGAACCGTTTAGTATACGTTTTTACCCGAGAAAATCTCGATCATTTCGCGCCGCAGATCGGAATGGATCTTTAGGCGCGTTTTGGGTGGCAACTCATAGATGTCGGTGTTGAACAGATAGTTCTGCAAATCGACCTCCTTGAGCAGCATGCGCGTGTGAAACAGGTTGGACTGATACACGTTAATGTCGTATGCGTCATAGCGGTCGAGAGTCGATGGGTCGATAAAGTCCTGAATCGAAGTGATATGGTGGTCCATAAACAGCTTTTTGCCCTCGATATCGCGGGTAAAGCCGCGTACGCGGTAATCCATGGTAATGATATCCGAGTCAAATGAGCCGATGAGGTAGTCGAGCGTGGACAGCGGCGTAATCTCGCCGCAGGTCGCCACGTCGATATCCACGCGGAAAGTCGCAAGGCAGGTGTCCGGATGGTACTCGGGATAGGTGTGCACGGTGACATGACTCTTGTCCAAGTGCGCCACAATGGTATCCGGCTCGACAGCGGGCTTCATGTGTTCTTCCGCAATCAGGAAGGTAACCGACGCACCCTGCGGGTCATAATCCTGTTTGGAGATATGCAGCACATGCGCGCCGATCATCTCAGTGACGCGCTCCAGAATACCGGTCAGACGCTCGGAATTATACTGCTGATCGATATAGGCAATATAATCGCGCTGTTCGCGCTCGGTTTTGGCGTAGCATACGTCATAGATGTTGAAGGAAAGTGCCTTGGTCAGGTTGTTGAAGCCGTAGAGTCTGAGTTTGTTCTGCATATCTGATTATCCTCACAATAAAAATAAAAAATCCTCAAGCAAAAGAAAAGCCCCGCGAATGGCGGGACGTACTTTTCCACTTGAGGAAGGCAATCTCTCTCTTTGTCCGGCCTGTTCCGGACAGTCTGTATCTGGAAGAGGAAAGAGTCTATATAGCAAGAATCTACTTTTACTACTCTTATTGATTGTTTCACAAGTGTGATGCGCCCGCGGCACACGGCTTTTAGTCAGCCAACTTATAAAATTCAATAAGGCAACAAAGTTGCCAAGTGCGGCATTTGACCCGGCTGTCCGTATGGCCTTGGCACCTTCCGGGTGGGAAGGGCGGTCAAAGAATTCTGCTGAAAGGCTTTGCCTCTCCGAGTACGTTTTATTATATCGTACAAAGCGCCGGATTGCAAGGCCTTCTTACAGGTTTTACGCGCTGCAGACAGGCATTTTGTGTGGAAACAAAAAGTTTACAGTCGAACCTTTGAAAAAAAGCGCGAAACGTAGTACAATAGAACAAACACAGTTCATAATGGGGAGTCTATGCACCGTGAAGATAACAGGGTTTCATACAAAACGAAGGGGAAAGCGCACAGGCGGGGGTCGTGCGCTGGTAGTGGTTGGACTGGTAATCGTCTCATTTCTGGCAGGCATGTTCACCCACAGCGCGCTCAATCGTCCGCCGCAGCCGGATGCGGGTCTGTCCTATATTGAGGATATCCCGGTTTATACGGATTATCTGGTAGAGGGCAGCCGGGCGCGGCCCGGGGAAATTCGCGAAATCAAATATCTGGTTGTTCATGAAACGGATAACTTTTCTGCAGGGGCGGATGCCGAGGCGCACAATTCCTTTATCCATCAGAATGCCAATGCGGAAACCGGCATTGTTTCATGGCATTACACGGTTGACGATCACGAGATCTATCATCATCTGCCGGATAACGAAACCGCCTACCACGCGGGCGACCAGATGGAGAAAAATGGCGGCAATATGAACGGCGTGGGCATCGAGATGTGCGTCAACGAGGACGGCAACTATGAGCAGACGCTCATCAACACCGAGAAACTGTGCGCGCGTCTGCTACTGGAATACGGCCTTAATCCGGATAAGGCGCTGAAAAAGCATCAGGATTTTTCCGGTAAGGTCTGTCCTGCAAAGCTAATTAACGACGGCCGATGGGATGAATTCTGCGCGGCGGTCAAACAGAAGTATGAGGAACTGAAAGCGGCGCAGGCAAACAGTTAGTGCTGTGCAGCTGCACGCAAAACCAACGCAAAAAGAAAGGGCGATTTGTGGCAAATCGCTCTTTTCTTTTGGGCAATTTGGTGGTATACTGGCAGAGCTTATATTTTTAACTGATAAAGGAGTGAATTATCGTGATCGTTGTACTCAAACAGAACAGCGACAAGGAACGTGTTGAACGTCTGATGCAGCATTTTACGGATATGGGGCTGCGAATCAACTATTCCGAGGGTGCCAATACGACCATTCTTGGTCTGATGGGCGACACCACCAAGCTCGATGAAGGGGACATTATGGCCTATGACGTGGTCGAGCGCGTGCAGCGCGTGACCGAGCCGTTTAAGGCTGTTAACCGCAAATTCCATCCCGAGGACACGATCATCGAGGTCGCGGGGCGCAAGATCGGCGCGGGATACTTCAACGTCATGGCAGGCCCTTGCTCGGTCGAGAGCGAGGCGCAGATCGTCGAGGTAGCCGAGGCGGTCAAAAAGGCGGGCGCATCCTTCCTGCGCGGCGGCGCGTTCAAGCCGCGTACCTCGCCCTACTCCTTCCAAGGGCTGGAGGCCGAGGGTCTCAAACTGCTGCTCGAGGCCAAGCGCCAAACCGGTCTGCCAATCGTGACCGAGATCATGAGCGAGAAACATCTTGACCTGTTTGCGGATGTGGATATCATTCAGCTTGGCGCGCGCAATATGCAGAATTTCATGCTGCTGAAGGAACTCGGCCGCTCAAACAAGCCCATTTTGCTCAAGCGCGGCCTATCCGCCACGATGGAGGAATTTCTCATGGCGGCAGAATATGTCTTTGCGGGCGGCAATCCCAATGTGATCCTGTGTGAGCGCGGCATCCGCACGTTTGAGAACCTGATTCGCAACAATCTGGATATTTCGGCCGTGCCGCTGGTCAAGATGCTCAGCCATCTGCCGATTATCATTGACCCGAGCCATGCTGCGGGACGGCGCGACATGGTGCAGTCGCTGTCGCGCGCGGCGATCGCCGCGGGTGCGGACGGCCTGATGATCGAGGTGCACAACGATCCCAAGAATGCGTTGAGTGACGGCGCGCAGTCGCTCGACATTCCGCAGTTTGACAGCGTGATGGAGGATATCAAGCGCCGCGCGGCATTTGAGGGCCGTGAAATTTGAGTTCCGGTAACAAAAAAGAGGGGCGAAAGCCCCTCTTTTTTGTTGTGCAGCGATTTAGATTTTGATGATCTCGTACTCGCGGGTGCCCAGACCCAGCTTTTCCGCGTGCTCGAGCGCGGACTGCCAGTTGGTGTCCGGATGGACGGCATGGAAGTGGTCATTCGGGTCGTGGATGTGGTGCCGCTCGTGCTCATCGCACAGCAGGCTTGCCGGGTTGACCGGCGCGGCGTTGACCGCATCTGCGCACGCCTGATCGAGTGCGACCGGGTCGAATGACGCGTACATGCCGATATTCGGCACGATAGCCACGTCGTTTTCCGCGTGACAGTCACAGTTGGGCGACACGTCAATGACCAGCGAAATGTGGAAGCACGGACGACCGTCCACCACCGCTTTGGTGTATTCTGCGATTTTGCGGTTCAAAACGATGTTGGATTCATCGTAAGCGCAGCCAATTGCGTCAGTCGGGCATACGCCGATGCAGCGGCCGCAGCCGACACATTTATCGTGGTCAATGTGCGCCTTTTTATTCGTGATGGTGATGGCGCTGTGCGCGCAGATGCGCGTACACGTGCCGCAGCCAACGCAGGGGTTCTCATCTACCTGCGGCTTGCCTGCATTGTGCTGCTCCATTTTGCCGGCGCGCGAGCCGCAGCCCATGCCGATGTTCTTGAGCGTGCCGCCAAAGCCGCTTGCCTCGTGGCCCTTGAAGTGGGTCAGCGAGATGAACACATCCGCATCCATGATGGCCTGGCCGATTTTGGCTTCTTTGACGTACTCGCCGCCCTCGACCGGAACATACGCTTCATCCGTGCCCTTCAAGCCGTCCGCGATGATGACATGGCAGCCGGTGGAGAACGGTGAAAAGCCGTTGAGATAAGCGGAATCCAGATGGTCGAGTGCATTCTTGCGCCCGCCGACGTACAGCGTGTTGCAGTCGGTCAGGAACGGCTTGCCGCCGCGCTCCTTAACGAAGTCCGCAACTGTTTTCGCCCAGTTCGGACGCAGGAACGCAAGGTTGCCCGGCTCGCCGAAGTGGATTTTGATGGCGGTGAACTTTTTGTCGAAGTCGATGCTGTCCATGCCTGCCGCTTTCATCAGCCGGGTGAGCTTCTGCTGCAAATTTTCGGTCAGTGTTGTGCGGAAATCTGCAAAATAAACCTTGGCTTTTTCCATAGAGGCTTCATCCTTTCTTGTCTTGCCTTATCGTAAATAGTATAACACAGGAAAATATGTTAAAACAAGTGAGAAAGCATACGGACAAAAAAGAGCCGCACCGAATTTTCGGTGCGGTTATTTACGGAAGGGCGTGCCGTCGTCCGAACGGCCGAGCAGGTAGTCCAGACTGACATTATAAAAGTCAGCAAGAAACAGCGCAGCTTCCACCGGAAGGTTGATTTTGCCGCTTTCGTATTCAGAATAGGTTGCTTGAGTCACATGCAGATGACGGGCAAGTGTTTCCTGTTTGAGGTCGTTGTCCGTGCGCAGATCGCGGATTCTGGGAAAGTACATTGTTATCACCTGATAGCAGTATGCGATATAGGTCATCCCTATATTGATTTTTATAGGTAATAGCTATAAGAAGGGAAGTATAACACAGGAAATATGCGGACAAAAAAGAGCCGCACCGAATTTTCGGTGCGGTCACTTACGGAAGGGCGTGCCGTCGTCCGAACGGCCGAGCAGGTAGTCCAAACTGACATTATAAAAGTCGGCAAGTATGCACAGAACATCGTTAGGGATGTTTCGGCGACCGGTTTCGTAATTACAGTAGGTGGAGCGCGGGATATGCAGTGCTTGTGCGACAGCCTCTTGGCTTAAATCGCGATCTTCGCGTATGTCCTTGATGCGCAGCTTCATTGTACCACCTCGTATGTATCAGTATACGTTTCAGAAAACATATACTTGCATTTTGTGTCAAAGTGACACAAAATATAGATGAGGTGATAAAACGCAGGAGTGCGTATCTGAGCTGCACTACAGGACCGCCTATCTGCATCTGTTCGGCGCGATAGCCGGGCTAACCGAGCGCATAGAAGCCGCGGGCATCGGCATGAGTCTTGCAGATGTCCGCGGCGCGCTCGAACAGGCGCTGCGCGATGCGGAGGAGCGCGCCTGTGCGGATTAAGCCGCCGTCAAATCGGCCAGGCTGCCAAAGGTGTAGCCCTCGTTCTCCCAGCGGGTGAGCAGCTCGTCGAGGATGCGCGCATTGGTCTCGCTTGTCGAGTGCAGCAGCACAATTGCGCCGTTATGGATGCGCGGCAGCAGCTTTGCAAACGCCTGCTCGTCGGTCGGCTGGTTGTCGGTATACCAGTCAACATACGCCAGCGACCAGAACACGGTTGTATAGCCCAACTCCTGCGCCTGCTTGAGGTTCTCCTCGCTGAATTTGCCCTGCGGCGGACGATAGAATTTCTGCATCGGCTGGCCGGTCAGCGCAGTGTATTTTTCCTCCAGCCCGTTGAGTTCAGCGGCGAAGGCTGCCTTATCGGAAATGGAGGACATATCCGGATGGTGCAGCGTGTGATTGCCCACGATGTGCCCCTCATCCACCATGCGCTGGACCAGCTCGGGCGCGGAGTCAATGAAATTGCCCACAACAAAGAAGCAAGCGGGCGCGTTATGCTTTTTCAGCGCGTCGAGGATGGCGCCCGTGCAGCCGTTTTCGTAGCCCGCGTCAAAGGTCAGGTAGATGGTGTTTTTACTGGTGTCGCCCACATAGTAGGCGTTCCATTGCAGCAGCGTGTCGGCGGGCACGTTGCCGACCGGCGGCTGGCCCTCGGTCTGGAAGGACAGGCCCCAGTCGCTGATAGACGTGGGCACGGCCTGTTCTGTGTCGGCGGCGGTTTGCTGCGCCGTCGTGGCTCTGTCCTCCTGCGGGACAAGGATAAACAGCGCGGCGAGCAACGCGCATACGCCCGCCGCCGCACCGATGCGGTACAAGGTATCCCGGGTGATGGTGATAAACATAAGTAAACGCCCCCTTGGTGATACGGTATGCAGGGAATAGAACGGATATACCGGAAAGCCAGAGAAAGGAAGGAGAGACGGCATGGCGGGAAACATAAAAACGGCGGGCGTGCGCCCGTCGCTTTTATGAGCCGTAATCCTCAAGCAAACGGGCAAGTGATTGTGCATCCGACAGCAGAATTCCGTTTTCAAGCGCTTGGCGGTCGGCGATGGGTAATGAGCGCACGTCAATGTCCGTGCGGATGATGATTTCCCCACCGCGGGAGACAACCAGACGGTCTTGCTCGGCCTGGGCAATATAGGGCAGATCGGTCGTGCTGGCGGGCACGGCCGGGGCCGAAAACCAGACGCGCGCGGCAAAAAAGGCGCTGATAAGTGCCGCTGCGCAGGCCAGAAGCGCGATGCGCCGCTGTCGTTTGGCGCGCAGCATGGCCAGCATGTAAAACCCCTGCATCACAGAAATTACCTCCTTATATCCGTGGAATTTTCTTTGAGTATGCCCGGAATTTTGGAAAGTATTCGCAAACAGGTGTAAAATTTGTTTGGAATTTGCGGAATAATGTGGTATAATAGCCGCGAGCGACTGTGATAAACAGAGGCAGACAGAAAAAATGAATGCTTTTAAAACGCCTGTTTCTGTGGTATAATGACTGAAAGCAGATAAAAACTGCTGATTTAATGGAATATCGGGAACGAAACGGACGCTTCTTACGTCCGACCTGATAAGACCCGCGGCAAGAATTCGGCGGGCAAGGAGGAAACCGAATTGGCAACTGGCAAAAGAAAAGGATTGGGCGTCCTGCGCGGGATATCCCGCGTGCTGCTGACGCTGCTGCTTATCGGTGTGCTTTGTGCCTGCTTCTGCGGCATTGCATTTGCGTATTATGTACATGCGTATATTAATCCGTCCGCGCAGGAAACTGCAACCGACCTGAGCAAGGGCCTGGGTTTGGATTTAAACTCTTTTATCTATACAGTCGATTCCGCAACCGGACAAGAAACGCTCTATGAAACCATTCGCGGCATGGAAAACCGTATTTGGGTGGACAGCGAGAACATCCCGGAAGAACTGAAGAATGCGGTTGTCGCAATTGAGGACGAACGCTTTTACAAGCACAGCGGCGTGGACTGGAAGCGCACGCTGGGCGCGGTCAAGAGTTGGTTGTTCGGCGGCGATCAGTACGGCGGTTCGACCATTACCCAGCAGCTTATCAAAAACGTCACCGATGAGGACGATTATTCGGTCAAACGCAAAATCAACGAGATTTTCCGTGCGCTGGCGCTGGAGAACGAGATAGGGGATAAGGATCGTATTCTGGAAATGTACCTCAATACGATTTATCTCGGCTACAACTGTTATGGCGTGAAAACCGCCGCAACCACCTACTTCGGCAAGGATGTATCCGAGCTCAGCCTCGCCGAGTGCGCCGCGCTGGCCGGTTTGACCAACAATCCGTCGATTTATGATCCATATAACCGTCCGGAAAAGGTCAAGGAACGGCAGGAGAATATTCTTGGCAAAATGCTGGAGCTGGGCATGATTGACCAGACCACCTATAACGAAGCGGTCGCAGCCGAGCTGGTCTATCGTCCGTACGAGCAGTATCAGCAGGATATCAGCGATATTTATTCGTATTTTGCGGATGCGGTTATCAAAGACGTGACCAAGGACCTGATGGCGCAGAAGGGATATTCCGAACTGGTGGCCAGCAATATGGTGACCTCGGGCGGCCTGAAGATTTATGCTACTATCGATACCAAGGTGCAAAGCGTCGTCGATCAGGTGTGGGCGGATGATTCCGTGTTCCCCAATACGGAGAAATACGGCGAGCGCCCGCAAAGCGCCATGGTCATCACGGATAAGCAGGGCAATATTGTTGCCATTGCGGGCGGGCGCGGTGAAAAGACCGAAAATCTGGCCTTCTCGTTTGCAACGGACGCACGCCGTCAGCCCGGCTCGTCGATTAAGCCGCTGTCTTCTTACGGTCCCGCCATGGACAAGGGCATTATCGTTCCGTCCACGACGGTGTACGATAAGCCACTGTATATTCAGAATGATGGAAAACCGTGGCCAATGAACGACGGCAAGATGCCAACGGGTAGGGCGATGACGATCAAAAGCGGTATCACCAGCTCGGTCAATACCATTGCCGTACAGGTCATGGATATGCTGACGCCGCAGGCATCTTATGATTTCCTTACCCAGCGTCTCGGCATCCAGTTGGTTGGCAGCCGCACTTATGACGACGGCACAGTCAAGAGTGATATCGACTATTCACCGCTGGCGCTTGGTGCACTGACTGACGGTGTGACCGTGCGCGAGATGGCGGGCGGCTTCTCCTCCTTTATCAATGAAGGTGTGTTTGGCGGCACGCGTACCTACACCAAGGTACTGGACTCGGAAGGAAATACGGTGCTCGAAAACAATCCGAGCACAGATTTGGGCTTTGAAAATGTACGCACTGCATATTACATGCTCGAGTGCCTGCAAAACGTTACAGCTTACGGCACGGCATCCGGCACGCAGATTTCCGGTGTGCAGACGGCTGGTAAAACCGGTACGACGACCTCCAATACCGATATCTGGTTCTGCGGCGTAACGCCTCAGTATTCGGCTGCGGTTTGGGTAGGATATGAGCATAACTATGCACTGAACGGCTTATACGGCCGCAATGCCGCGGCAATCTGGCTGAAAGTGATGCAGAAGGTACACGAGGGTGACTCCGGACTGGTGTTTGACTCGCATCCGCAGGACTTTACTACAGTGACCTATTGTATGGATACCGGTCTGCTCGCTTCAGGCGCCTGCCGCGCGGCGGGACGCGCCGCAAGCGGCCGCTTCTGGAACAACGAAGTGCCGACCGAGACATGTAGCCATCAGGGTATTACTACGAGCTATAACTTCGCCAAGGTTGGCGTAACCGATTGGAAGGAAGAAGAGGAAGAGGAGGAGAAGCCGGAGGAAGAGAAGAAGCCGGAAGAGCAGAAGCCTTCTGATCCGACCGATCCCTCTATCGATCCCGAAACCGGCTTGCCTGCGACCCCGGCTGATCCGGAGACGGGTGAGACCGGCGGCAACACCGGTGGAAATACCGGCGGCGAGACCGGCGGTGGTTCGGGCGGTGAAACCGGTGGAAATACCGGCGGTGAGACTGGCGGCAACACAGGTGGAAACACCGGAGGCGGCACCGGCGGTGAAACCGGAGGCGCAACTGGCGGTGACACCGGCGGCGGCACCGGAGGTGAAACCGGTGGCGGTACTGGCGGTGAAGCCGGAGGGGATACCGGTGGCGGAACGGGTGGAGAGACCACACCGTCGCCAGATGACCCGGAAGCATAAAACCGACTGGAACGCATAAAATAACAACCGAATATCTGTTCAGCGCCGCACAAGGCCGCACACATCGGGGCGTTAGCGGTGTCCTGCACCCGCAATCCGCTACAGCGGGGATGATGCGGGCAAGGAGGGACGTGCGCGCGGCGAGGCAGCTGCCAACAGGGTGATGAGAGACCGGTACTGCGCAACGGAGGACCGTGAACCATGTCAGGCGGGGAACCGAGCAGCATTAAGCGGAAACCATCGTGTGCCGCAGAGCTGCCGATTTTGAGCCCAAACCGCAGAAAGGCAGTCGGGCGCACGCTTTCGAATTGCCCGTGTGCGGTCTTGTGGGGCGCTGAACAGAATATAGGGGACTTCAGAAGTCCCCTATATACGAAATCAGGTTCCGGTAGAAACCTGATTTCGATACCCGAATGACGCCGCCCAAGGCGGCTGAGTCGAGGTATAAAAAGTCCGGCGGAGCTGGACTTTTTATGAGTTGCGCGCTTGGCGCGCAGGAGAGAACGCTGGGAGGCGGGCTTGCGCCCGCCTCTTTTGTGGTATATGAAACGTCCGGAGCAGGAAAGAGAAAGGAGAGGTATGCGTTGTATCAGGCGCTGTATCGCAAATGGCGACCGCAGACCTTTGCGGATGTAATCGGCCAGCAGCATATCACGGATACGCTGCGCGCGCAGCTCCGGTCCGGCCGTCTGAGCCATGCCTATCTGTTCACCGGCACCCGCGGCACAGGCAAAACAACTTGCGCCAAGATTCTGGCGCGCGCGGTCAACTGCGAGCATCCGGTGGACGGCGACCCATGCAACGAGTGCGCGGCTTGCCGCGGTATACTGGACGGATCGGTGCTCGATGTGACCGAAATTGACGCGGCATCAAACAACGGCGTTGACAACATCCGCGATTTGCGGGATGAGACACGATACACGCCCGCGCAGGTCAAGAAGCGCGTGTTCATCATTGACGAGGTGCATATGCTCTCGATTGGCGCGTTCAACGCGCTGCTGAAAACACTGGAAGAGCCGCCCGAGCATGTGCTGTTCATCTTAGCGACCACCGAATTGCACAAGGTGCCTGCGACCATCCTGTCGCGCTGCCAGCGGTTCGATTTTCGACGCATCGGCGCGGAGGATATTGCGCGCCGCCTGCTCGATGTGGCGGTGGGCGAGGGTATCGAGCTGACCGAGGGTGCGGCGCGCCTGATTGCGCGACTGGCAGACGGCGCGATGCGTGATGCCCTGTCCATGCTCGACCGTGCGGCGGCAGCGGGCGCGGTAGATGAGCAAACGGTGACCGCGGCGCTCGGCGTGATGGGGCAGGGCGACGGTATTCGGCTGGCGGGGCATCTCAAAACTGGGGATTTGGCCGCGGCCATTGCGCTGATTGACGAATATTACAACGCGGGGCGGGATTTAGCCGCAGTATATGACCAGATGCTGGGACTTATCCGGGACGCGCTGCTGGTTAAGACAAGCAAAACCGATGTATCCGCGTTGATTTCCCCGGCATATACGGTGAAAAGCCTGCAAAAGCTGTGCGATGGGCTGGCTTCGTCCACCCTGATTGCGTGGAGCCGTGTGATAGGGGAAGCGCTTGACCGCATGCGCAGCGCGGCCAACCGCCGTGTCGAAGCGGAGCTGTGCGCGGTTCGGCTGTGTAGTCTGGGCGGGGAACAATATGATACATTGAGCGGGCGCGTGGAGGCGCTTGAGGAAAAAATGAAGCATGGCGTACCGGTTGCAGCGATGCCGGCGCAAACGGTGCGGCAGGCGGACGATACGCCGCCTCCGCCGGGCGATGAGGATGCTCCGCCTCCGCCGGATGACGGCGATGCGCCGCTTTGGGCAGAGCAGGAAGCAACGGTAAGACAGTCGGCATCAGCGGCAAAGCCTGCTGCTGCGGCAGCCAAAGCAGTCGCATGGCCGCAATGGACGCAGCTGCTGGGAATGCTCACCGGCAAAATCAACACCGGTGCGCATACCAATCTGAAAGTATCCGCCAAGGGCATGCTGGAGGATGGCGTGCTGGTGATTCAGTGCGAGGACAGCATCACGGCTATGCTGGCCAAAGCGGAGCCGACGATGAAGGTGATTCGGGAGCAGGCAGCAGCGCTGGCAGGCGCGCCGATCAAGGTGAAGGTGCGCGAAGCCGGGGATGAACCCGTAATACAAAAAAACGCCGCGGTCGATGAGATCATCGGTCGGGCGAAAGCATTTGATATTCAAATAAAAGAACTTTGAGGAGGACATAACAGATGGCAAAGGGAAAAGGCTTTGGCGGCGGCTTCGGCAGCGGTATGAACATGCAGGCGATGATGAAGCAGGCGCAGAAGATGCAGGAAAACATGATGAAGGCGCAGGAAGAGATTGCGCAGATGGAGACCACAGGCACCGCAGGCGGCGGCATGGTGACTGCCACGGTGACCGGCACGGCGACGCTCAAATCCATCGAGATAAAGCCTGACGTGGTCGATCCGGATGACATTGATATGCTGCAGGATCTGGTGGTCGCAGCAGTCAACGAGGCGCTCAAGGCTGCCAACGAGAAGTCACAGAGCCAGATGAACGCGATTACCGGCGGCATGGGCGGTCTGGGCGGCGGCCTGTTCTGATGGACTTTTTTGCACCGCCGGTCGAGCGGTTGATCGAGGAATTTGCAAAGCTTCCCGGTATCGGGCAGAAAACCGCGCAGCGGCTGGCATTCCATGTGCTCGACCTGCCAAAAGAGGACGCTGAACGCTTTGCTGACGCGATTCGTGAGGCGAAGGCAAAGACCTTTACCTGTAAGAGGTGCCAGAATCTGGCTGACAGTGAGGTTTGCCCGATTTGCGCCGACAACGCCCGTGATCAAAAGACCATCTGCGTGGTGGCGGAACCGCGTGACGTAATTGCGTTTGAGCGCACCAAGGAGTATCACGGCCTGTATCATGTGCTGCACGGCACGCTTTCCCCCATGGGGCATGTTGGGCCGGACGATATTCGCATCCGCGAGCTGGTGCAGCGCGTGGCGGATGAGGACACCGAGGAGGTCATTCTCGCTACCAATCCGGACACCGAGGGCGAGGCTACGGCCATGTACATTTCCCGCCTGTTGCAGCCCTTCGGTATCCGCATCACCCGCCTTGCATACGGTATTCCTGTGGGCGGGCATTTGGAATATGTCGACGAGGTGACGCTGACCCGTGCGCTTGAAGGTCGGCGGGATTTGTAAATAGGGTATTTCTGCTTTGTTCCTGCTTTTTATGCGGGGCTGCCGCGCATTATAAAGAGCAGCCGCGCCAAGCGCGTAAAAACAGGAACGGCCGGACTTTCGTCCGGCCGTTCCCGCAATAAAAGGTAGGATAGAGAGTAGAAAGCAAGAACATGTGGGGGGATCTTACGCTTTCCACGTTTATTATGATATAGGGAAAATGTGAACATTCTGTGTACATTTCGCAACAAATTTTGTTTTTGTATAAGCGGGAGGAAAAAAGTCAGTGGCAGAACTGAAAAAGGAAATCGAGAATCGGCGCACTTTTGCGATTATTTCGCATCCGGACGCCGGCAAAACCACCATTACGGAGAAATTTTTGCTGTACGGCGGCGCCATTCAGGAGGCTGGCATGGTAAAAGGCAAGAAAAACAGCCGCCATGCCGTGTCAGACTGGATGGAAATTGAGAAGCAGCGCGGTATTTCCGTCACCTCTTCGGTGCTGCAGTTTCGCTATGAAGGCAAGTGCATCAACATCCTCGACACCCCCGGGCATCAGGACTTCTCCGAGGATACCTACCGCACGCTGATGGCGGCGGACTCGGCGGTCATGGTTATCGACGCCTCCAAGGGCGTCGAGGCGCAGACGCGCAAGCTGTTCAAGGTGTGTGCAATGCGCGGCGTGCCGATTTTCACCTTTATCAACAAGATGGATCGTGAGTCGCGCGACCCGTATGAGCTGCTCGAGGAGATCGAGAACGAGCTGGGCATCGGAACCTATGCGGTCAACTGGCCGATCGGTTCGGGCAAACGCTTCAAAGGCGTCTATGACCGCATGGACGACGAGGTTATCGCCTTTGAAGGCGCGGATTTCCGGCATGAGGTCAAGGCGCAGCGCCTGTCGATTGACGATCCAATCCTCGAGGGATTGCTGCCCGAGGATCAGTACCAAACGCTGATTGACGATGTGGAGCTGCTCTCCGGCGCGGGGGATGAGTTCGATTTGCAGGCGGTGCATGCGGGTAAGCTGTCGCCGGTGTTTTTCGGTTCGGCGCTGACCAATTTCGGCGTAGAGCCGTTTCTCAAGAAGTTCCTGCAAATGACTCCGCCGCCGACCGCACGCACGGCCGACATCGGTGTGATTGACCCGTTTGAGAACCATTTCTCGGCTTTTGTGTTCAAAATTCAGGCCAATATGAACAAGGCACACCGCGACCGCATCGCGTTTATGCGTATCTGCTCGGGCAAATTTGAGCGCGGGCAGGAGGTTTTGCATGTGCAGAGTGGGAAAAAGATGGTGTTGGCCGCGCCGCAGCAGCTGATGGCGCAGGATCGCTCGATTGTGGATGAGGCTTACGCGGGCGATATCATCGGCATCTTTGATCCGGGTGTGTTCTCGATTGGCGACACGGTGTGCGATCCCAAGCGCAAGTGCATGTTTTCGGGCATCCCGACCTTTGCACCCGAGCTGTTTGCCACCGTTCGGCAAAAGGACACGCTCAAGCGCAAGCAGTTTGTTAAAGGCGTGGAACAGATTGCGCAGGAAGGCGCTATCCAGATTTTCCGCGAACCGGGCGCCGGTATGGAGTCGGTCATCGTGGGCGTGGTAGGCGTGCTACAATTCGAGGTGCTGGAATACCGCCTGAAAAATGAGTATAACGTTGAGATCATCCGCGAAAATCTGCCATATGAGCATGTGCGCTGGGTGGAAAATGATGAAGCGGATTTTGATATCAAGTCGCTTCAGCTCACAAGCGATACCAAAATTGTCGAAGACCTCAAGGGGAACAGTCTGTTGCTGTTTTCCTCTCCGTGGAATATCACATATGCGCTTGAGCATAATGAAAATCTGCGTTTGGCGGAGTTTTCGGAAAACGCATAAGCGTCTTATGCGATTAAAGATAAGTCAACAATGCGATAAAACAGGCTCCATTTATGCTGCGTGCATAAATGGAGCCTGTTTGCAGATATATCGGAAATTTTGCGCGCAAGCGAGTGCAGAATGTTTTATCCGGTTTGCACACTCGTCAGGGGGACAAGTGCAGGCGTGCCGAAAATGCCCATCTGTTCCGCGTCCTGCAGTGTGACCTGACCGGTTTCACGATCCACATAAGCCACCAGCCATAAGTCGGTATTCTCCTGCCGCGTGTCGTATCGCTCATATAGATTACCATTATAGCTCCACTCGTTGCATGACAGGGCAAGCGTCAGGCTGTCATATTGCGCAGGAGAGAAGTTGTCGTTATAGATGCCCTCTTCGGGATAATTGTAAATGCACCAAGTGTAGCCCTTTTCTTCGTATGTACCGGTGCCGTCATTGAGGCGCAGCATATAATCGCCCATTTCGCCCGGTTCGACCTGTAACTCAAGCGTAGTGCCGTCGGCCAGCGTTGCCACTGCATATTCGCCCGTTAGGTCGTACAGAGCGGCATAGATGCTGATATAGTTATCCGAATCATACGTATATTCTTGACCTCGCTCATAATACATTGCGCCATCGTCATAACTGACCCAATCATCAGCCTCTGCCTCGGCGTCCGGCTCGTATGCCCCACCATCGCCGAGATTGATTTCAAACGAGCTGAAATCGGCGAGGAAATTGTCGATGAGATTTCTTGCTGCCGGTAGAAGAGAGGGCAGTATATTAATCAGGATAACCGCGATTATGACAACTACTGCAATCTTTCCTTTTCCTTTTGGCGCTTCGCGAATTGGTTTGACGCTGGCTCGGGCTTTTTGCGCACGTACGGGTGCTTTTCGCGTGCGCGTTTTCTGATAGGTTGGCTCATCTGCGAATTGCTGCTCCCGCCACGCGGCTGCCTTTTTTTCCAGTTCGCCGACACGTCCGCGGGTTCCTGTGCGCGCGCCGCAAATCGGACACTCCCGATCCTCATCATTGTAATTGATGCCACAATGCTGACACTTCATATGGAAAGCCCCCTTCTCTGGTTTCATCATAGCAGAGAAGAGGAGCGTGCGCAAGCTTAATTCGGAAAATGATGCAGCAGCAGTTCAATTCTGGCAGGTTCAATCACCTGTGGTTCGTCCTGTGATGCCGAGTGGATCACAACGCCCTGTCCGGTGTTCGGATGCAGTGTGGAAGCGCAAAAGTCCAGCGCAAACAATGCCATCAGCAGTGCGCACAAAAACGGGAGCACGGCATGCGGCAGCCCTCGAAACATCCGCAAGAGCATGGGTGCCGCCAGATAGACCGCCGCGCAGCAGCCCATGCCAAATATCAACGCGGTTGGCAGGCTTACCAAACCGTCCACGTTGAGCGGATATTCGCTGTAATCCCACCAACGCAGGCCGTAAACAGCCAGCAGATAACGGCCTGTGACAAATTCAATTGCAGTGGAAAAAATTGCACCCAACGTGAAAACCGCAAGCGGTCGTGCGATAAAGCGTCCCAGCAGCAGGATGGACAGCAGCCCGCCCACGCCGTAAATGGGCAGCCATGGTCCGAGCATGGTGCCGCGGTTGACCAGCTCTCCGTCAAGCAGCAGGTGCAGCCCGACCTCCCACAGCCAGCCTGCTATCGAAAAGACCAGAAACAGCCCCGCACCCTCGCAAAGCGTGCATCGTCCCGCTGCGTCATCGTGCGCTCGATGTGCAAATCGGAATACCGCCGTCATATCTATCCCTCCCGGTTCCCTTTTTATTGTACACGGCAATTCTTTGGATTGCCGCTGCAAAATCCTTAAGATTTCATGAGTGCCCCGCATTTTGGGTGCAAAAAGGGACGCGCGGAAGCGCGTCCCCCGTGTATATGTTGCCTTATTCCAGATTCAGCTTGTGCCGGAGGATATAATGTGTGCCAAAGTAGCAGATCGCACCCGGAATCGCGGTTGCAACGCAGAAACCGAGCAACACGCCGTGCAGCAGCACCTGCTGTGGCATGCCGTTGAGCGCATTAGCCAGCGCAGTCATCAGCGTATTCATCGGGCCGTCTGCCACACCGAACAGCACAAACGTGAGCAGGAACTGCGCTGCTGTGGTCAGCACAAAGTACCATACGACCGACATCAGCACACGATGCTTTTTGGCCAGATGGCCGAGCGCCATACACAGATAGAGGTACAGAACTCCGCTCGCCAGCGACAGCAGCAGAAGCAGGATGCTCTCGAACAGATATCCCAGCGCGTTCGGGTCGGCAGCAATGGTCGTGCCCACCTGATGCAGTACCATACCAATGGCGAAAATCAGATTGGTGTCTGCGCCGAGAATGGAAATGCTCAGCACGGCGATAATGCCGCTCAGCAGGCAAACCGTCACGGCGACGATTACCTTGCTCCAGATGTGCTGCGCGACCGTCACCGGCAAGGTGAACATCAGGTATCCCTCGTCTCCGAGCAGGTTTTTATAAAATCGCTGGATCAGGATGACCGCGGTCACAACGAACACCGCTACCAGCAGCGCCACAAACACCATCGCCAAAATGGCCGACGGAATACCGTTCAAAAAGCCCTGCGCGTGATCGGTCGTCATCAGGGCATTGATAATGCTCATCAGCAGCACTGCGCCATACAGCGGCAGGCAGATACGCGCACACGCCTTCCATTCATATTTTAACAGCTTCAGCATGCGAACACCTCCCGAAACAGCATATCAACCGATTTTCCGTGTTCCTCCCGAATCGTGTCCACGCTCTCGTGCAGCGTCATCACGCCGTTTTTCAGGAAGATGACCTCATCAAGCACGCGCTCGATATCCGCAATCAGGTGGGTGGACAGCAGCACTGCGGCATCCTCGCTGTAATTGGACAGGATTGTGTTGAGGATGTAGTCGCGCGCGGCCGGGTCTACGCCTGCGATCGGCTCGTCGAGCAGGAACAGCTTGGCCTTTCGGCTCATCGTCAGAATGAGCTGCACCTTTTCCTTTGTGCCCTTGGACAGCGTTTTGAGACGGTCAAGCGCATTGATGTGCAGCGATTGCAGCATATCGTTTGCCTTGACCCGGTCAAAATCCGTGTAGAAATCGGCAAAGAAATCCATCAGGTCGGATACCCGCATCCAGTCGTTCAGATATGCCCGGTCGGGCAGGTAGCTGACCACACTGTGGGTATGCACACCGGGCGCCTGCCCGTCTACCAGCACGCTGCCGGCCGTCGGTTGGATCAGGCCGTTGATTAGCTTGATCAAAGTTGTCTTACCCGAGCCGTTCGGGCCGAGCAGGCCGACAAACCGGCCGCCGCTCAATGTCAGGTTCAGATTGTCGAGCGCCTTTAAGCTGCCATAGGTCTTGGTCAGCCCTGCGCAGACAATCAGCTCATTTTTTTGTTCCATTCTCATTTTCCTCCCCTTGACGCTTTTCGAGCAGACGGTATACCTCCTGCTCGGAGAAGCCGAGCTGGCTCATGCCAGCCAAAAATTCCGCAATACGATCACTTGCGATTTGTTCCCGAATTTTCTGGATCATCTCTTTATCCTCCGTCACATAGCGTCCGCTGGTCCGGTTGGTATACATCAGGCCTTCGCGTTCCATATCTGCCAGCGCACGCTGCATCGTGTTGGGATTCACCCCTGCCTGTGCCGCCAGCTCGCGTACCGCCGGCACCTTATCGCCTGCCGCCAGCTGCCCGCTGACGATCTGTTGGGTCAATATCTCCACCAGCTGCTGGTAGATTGGCCGATCGCCTCGCAGTTGCCATTGCATGGCCTCGCTCCTCTCTTGTTATATTGTATTATGATAATAATGCAATAATACATAATTGTCAACCCCTGACAAAAAATATTTTTCATCCGGTGTTGGCTATGCTATAATAGGCCATAACGGAGGAGCGACATGTATGAAAATTTATCCCCATCTGCGTGTGCTGTGGATTGCCTTGGCGATATCTGCAGTCACAAATCTGGCGGCGCTGAGCAGTTCTTTGGCTGTTTTGCTGGCCGCAAACATCATAAACCTGCTATGCTACGGCGTAATTGCTTATGTACTTTACCGCTTAGCGGATGAAAGTGCACTGCTGAGCCGAGCTTTTCCCGCGCGGCTGCTTTGCATCGCGCTGATTGCGTTGGCGCTGGTGTTCACGCAACTGGCGGGCGAGAACATCATGCTGCAAAATTTTATGTCTCTGTTGTCCATGGCAGGCAGCGTTGCGGGATTGCTCAGTGAGTATTATCTGTACTGGGGGCTGGATGAGCGCGTCATTCCCCATGCCTACAACTATCCTGCGCGCCGTATTCGCTGGTGCCTGTATGCGCCGCTGCTTGGCGCGTTTGTCGCCAGCGCGCTCATTCTGGCGGCGCTGCCGCTGCTCGCGGTCTTTGTGCAGATGGTGGGACAGATCATACCCCTTGTGCTACTGTGGCAATATATGCGCGCGGTACAGATGCGCGAGGACAACCCGTTGACCTTCTGATATGCAAAAACCCCCGGAAGCAATAAAACGGCATGATCTGCTGTAGCTTATTGTTCCGGGGGTATTTTATGCAAACGAGCATCACACGCGCGGGGAAGTGTGATGCTTGCAAAAGACAACAACTGCAATGGGATGGATTGAGAAGGCGTTTGCACCATCTAAGAGGGGGATTCTGTGCGATGTCATGCGGAAAACGCCACGGCAGAGGGGTGCCCAATAGTGGCACGGCATGGGTCGACTGACCGTCCTGTTTCATGCGCCAGTGCTATCACAATCGTCTCATGCGCACCGATGCCAGCCGCGGTCATCCCTCGGCGGCAAAGCGGCGCACCAACTGCGCGATTTGTGTGCAATCCTCGCGGGAGATATCGTGATGGCAGACCATGCGGTACTCTCCGCCCGTGCATCCGGTTACCTTGACGCCATGCTCCAGCATCCAAGCCGGATAGCGGGCGGCTTTGTCTGCCTTCCAGTCGGCGGTGAAGAATATCATATCGATATCCAATCGGTCGCGCAGCACTTGTATACCGTCGATGTCATCGAGCAGCGCGCCCAGATATGCTGCGTTTTCGTGATCCTCTTTGACCCGATCGGTCATATCGCGCAGCGCAACCAGCCCAGCGGCCGCCAGAAAGCCCGCCTGCCGCATGCCGCCGCCGAGAATGCGGCGCGCGCGGCGCGCCCGCCAGATCAGCTTTTTCGGTCCGGCGAGAATCGAGCCGACCGGTGCGCACAAGCCCTTGGACAGGCAGCACATCACCGTGTCGCAGTACTGCGTCAGCTCGCGCACATCGGAAACGCCGAGCGCTGCGGCAGCGTTAAACAGCCGCGCGCCATCCAGATGTACCGCTACGCCCTTTTCCTGCGCGACCTCATAGATAGCGCGCATGTTGTCGAGCGAGACGACCGCGCCCGTAGAATGTGCGTTTTCCACCACCACAAGCGCTGCGGGCGCGACCTGCTCGTCGCTGTCATCAGTCAGGCAGTCGCGCACGGAGTCCGGGTCCATGGTGCCGTTGACGCTCTGCGGGAAACGCAGAGAGACACCGGAAAGCTGGGCATAAGAGCCGGCTTCGTGGTCGGCAATATGCGAATGAGGGTCGATGATAACGCAGTCGCCGCGACGGGTGTGCGCCAGCAGCGCGCAGGCGTTGCCCTGCATGCCTGAGGTAACGAACACCGCGGCTTCCTTGCCCAGACGCTCGGCGGCATAGGCCTCCAGCTCGTGCAGAGTCGGGTCGTCGTTAAAAACATCATCGCCAACCACGGCGGTGGCCATCGCATCCCGCATGGCTTGTGTCGGTTGGGTGACGGTGTCGCTTCGTAAATCAATGTAACGCATGGAAAGTCCTCCTTTTGATCAAATATGGTTTGTGTTGTCGGCCGGCAGCTGAGTGGAATGGGATATTATGTTTGCTCTCAGGGTATTGAAAAAGGAGCGGATTGTGCGCAATTTTGGTTGGTTTGCCGGCATTGCATCAGGTCTCGTCTTTTTTGATTTGCGACAGGTAGCGGTACACGCTGGCCTGTGAGCAGTGCAGCGCATCGGCAACATTCTTGACCGCGCCCTTGAGCAGGAAAATGCCGTCCGCTTCGAGCGAGGCGATGATTTGGATGCGTTCGTCAGTCGTCAGCCGGTCGGCGGTCACACCAAGGCGTGCCAGCTCGCGGCTGACCGCATCGCCTGCGACGGCGTCAATCGAGTTGTGGAAACTCTCGGTTGTAGCGGGTACGGCTCGTACGGTTCCGCCGCTTTGCGGAACACCAGCATGGCAGTGGTTTTCCACAAACGCATCCGGATGACACAGGCGCAGAATGTTTTCGCTGGCCGCTTGATACCGGCTATCATCAAAATTGATGCACAGCATGCCAATCAGACGGCAGTTTTGTTTAATGAACAGCGTGGAGGAGCGCAATGTCTTTCCGGCGGCGGATACACCGCAGTAATGCAGCCAATAGTCTTGCGACTGGTAGCTTTTATCCATCAGGATCTTGAGCGCCACATTGGTGAGCGGGGCACCCACCTCGCGCCCGCTGACATGATTGTTGGCGATGGCGATGATAGAGCGGTTCTTATCGGTCAGATCGTGCAATGCGACCTCATAATCGGGGCCAAGCGCCTGACCGAGAAATTCGGTCAGTATCATATAATGTTGCAACAACGGAGTGGCCATACGCTCACCTCATTTTCAAAAATCAGACAGGTTTTGACCTTGATTGTATTATAACGTGGAAAAATGAGGTTTGTCAAAAGGGGCGAGAATAAATTATCATAATCATAAGAAATAATTATTCTATGGTTTCGAGAAAACCTATATAAAACCCCCGCAAAAAGCGCCGATAAAGTGTGCTGACATACAAAATGAGCACAATTCGCTTGACAAATTATTATTCTGATGATAAATTTATCTCAGAAAAGAAGACGTAGAGAGGATGAAAAAGTCATTGGTACGGATTTTGACTCCGTGACAATCGGATCGTATGCCTTAGTCCATGGGGTATGGCCGCAAGACCGCGGAGCAGTCGGCGGAGCTGAGAAATGTTGAGAAGAGAAGTAATCTGAGGAATACAATATGGCGTAACCTGCGCCGCGTGGAAAGAGCGCAGGATATAAGTGGTAAAGGACACCCGCGGAAAAGTGAAAAATTCCGCGGGTGTTTTTTTGATCGGTATGATCAGTATAACAAGGGGTGTAACGTATGAGTAACGCAGAAAACAAACGCGATGGCTTTAAAAATAGATGGGGCTTCATTTTAGCTTGTATCGGCTCTGCGGTCGGTATGGCAAACATCTGGCGGTTTCCTTATATGGTTGCCACGTATGGCGGCCTGACATTCCTGTTGCCGTACTTCCTGTTTGTACTGCTGATTGGCGCATCCGGTGTTATGGAGGAGTTCTCGCTTGGCCGTTGGGGCGGCGCGGGCCCGGTTGGATCGTTCGGCAAAGCGATGCAGGACGGCGGGAAGCCCAAAAAGGTCGGCGAAGCCATCGGTGCGCTGCCGGTTATCGGTTCCATGGGGCTGGCAATCGGCTACTCGGTTGTTATGGGCTGGATCTTCAAATACACCAAAATGAGCATTACCGGTGAGATGTTCGCTATGGGTCAGGATATGAATATCATCGGCGGCACTTTCGACGCTGCGGCACCCGGAAGCAACACGCTGGGCGAAGGTATCAGCATGATGCTGCAAAACGGCATCTTTGGTATCGGCAACGGTTTCTGGATCATTGTTGCGGTTGCGGTTTCTGTCGTTATCATGGCATTGGGCGTTGCGGGCGGTATTGAAAAGGCATGCAAAGTCATGATTCCGCTTCTGTTCGGCCTGTTCCTCATCATGGCGGTCTATATTGCGTTCCTGCCGGGCGCGGGCGACGGTTATCAGTTCATCTTTACACTGGATATCAACGGCCTGCTCAACTGGAAGGTTTGGATCTATGCTTTCGGTCAAGCGTTCTTTTCGCTGTCTGTTGCTGGTAACGGCTCGGTGATTTATGGTTCTTACCTTGGCAAGGAGGTAGAGATTTCTTCCTCTGCCCGCAATGTAGCCGTATTTGATACGCTCGCAGCGCTCGTTGCCATGTTTGTTATCATCCCTGCGATGGCAACTACCGGCAGCGAGCTGTCCACGAAAGGCCCCGGGCTGATGTTTGTCGCGCTGCCCGGCGTGTTCAACGGCATGGGCGGCATCGGCTGGATAATCGGTGCGTTCTTCTTCATCGCGGTGCTGTTTGCCGGCACGACTTCGATTATCAACCTGTATGAAACACCGGTCGCATTCATGCAGGAAAAGTTTCATCTCGGCCGTATTCCGTCGGTTGTTGTGATTCATGCGATTGGACTGATCGTCGCACTGCTCATTCAGCCTTGGACCTCGCAGTGGATGGATATGGTTTCGATTTACATTTGCCCGTTCGGTGCGGCGCTGGCCGGTATCATGTTCTTCTGGATTATGAAAAAGCAGACTGTACTCGACGCGGTCAATCAGGGTGCGCACAAGGAGATCGGCGGCTGGTTTTATCCGCTCGGTAAATGGATTTATGTACCGCTGTGCATCATTGCACTGATTGCAGGCGCGGCGTTAGGCGGTATTGGCTAAGCCTGTAGCTGGAAAAAAATGATCTGTCCTCTTCCCACGAGAATTGCCCACCGATTGTTGAAGACGACGAGCAATTTGTGTTATACTAATGCAACCAATTGAATTGAATATGAGGAATGAAGGAGAAAAAGATGGATTCGAATCTGCGCGACAAGATATCCAGTGCTGCCACTGCGATTGAGCTCACCCTTGGCCTGATTATCCTGCTGGCCTGCGTTATGGGCAGTGTGGGGCTGGTGTATACGACTGAACTGAATCAGTTGTTTCTGGTGCCGGACTATTTGCAGAAGAGACTCAGCGATGCCTGTCTGATTATCATCGGTATCGAGTTAATCAAGATGATCACCTGCCATACCATTGACTCTGTGGTGGACGTGATGCTGCTGGCGATTGCCCGTCAGATGATTGTGGAACATACAACGCCGGTGGAAAACATGCTGGCGGTGCTTTCGGTTGGTGTATTGTTTGTTATCCGTAAGTATTTGTATATTTCGCGCTTGGATCGTCGGAAGAGAAGCAAGAAGGACATTGAAAGCGATGTTCAAGCAGAAGTATTGGGGTTTGACGTATCGAAAGAAGAGAGAGCAAAGCAAGGCCGTTCCTGATGGGACGGCCTTTGCCGCCTGTACCGGACAGTGACCGCAAAGCGAATACCGGTTTCTGTGTTTTCCGCGTGACAGACCAGACTGTGCAGGGCAGGGATTTTCTGTGAAGCACAATAAGGAATGGAACATATCTGAAATAAAGCGAAATCTCCTTGGTACAATCGGAAGCATATGCAACAAACAAGGCGCTTTCTTCCACAGGCATCTGCGCGCGACAGGTCTACCCATCCACACAGGAAACGATCTTATAGCTCACCGCATATTGCAGGATAAAAGGCGTAGAGGGGCTTGTGCTCATCCGCGCGCTGCATGGTAAACTATGTCCACAGCGCGCACATAAGAGCCAGCAGCGCGGTGAGTCACGTTGCGACGCTGCGCCGCAGCCGGAATGCTTTCAGCCGTTTCATCACGCTTTCCCCCAATCGGTAGCCCTTTCCGTACACGGCTTTGATGTGCTGCGCCGCCGTGGGGCGCAAAGACACCGGCGCGCCGTCCACCGTGGCCGCATGCGTCGCGGTGTCCAGCAGAATATGTCTCGCCATGTCCATCTCCGCCTTTTACTGCGTTCAGACAGCATGGAATTGTCCGAGTTTTGTCCGCACATCAGAAAAAAACAGCCTGCCGATTGGCAGGCTGTTTATGTTTTGGATATCGTTATTTAGAGGGCGGAATTTCGCCCACGCCGTTTAAGATATAGTGCGGCCGGTAGGCGTAGTTTTCCACATCCGCGCGCGTGGTGCAGCCGGAGAGCACCAGAACGGTGTCCAGACCGGTTTCAATGCCCGCGATAATGTCGGTATCCATACGGTCGCCGACCATGACGGCTTCATGCGAGTGCACGCCCAGCAGCCGCAGGCCGGTGCGCATCATCAGGGGATTGGGCTTGCCGACGTAGTATGCGTTTTTCCCGGTGGCCAGCTCGATGGGGGCAACCAGCGCGCGGCATGCCGGAATGATGCCCTGCTCGGACGGGCCGGTCAGGTCGGAGTTGGTCGCAATCAGGCGCGCACCCTTGTTGACCAAATCAACCGCCTTGAGGATGGTTTGGTAGTTGTAGGTATTCGTTTCACCCGCGATGACATAGTCCGGGTCGACATCGTTCATCACAATGCCTGCCTCATACAGTGCGCCGACCAAGCCGGGCGCGCCAATGACATAGGCGGATGCGCCGGGCGTCTGGCTGGCAACAAACTTGGCGGTTGCAAGCGCCGAGGTATAGAAGTGTTCCTCGCCGATTTCCAGACCCATGCGGGCGAGCTTCTGCTGCAATTCCAGCGGCGAACGCTCGGACGAGTTGGTCAGAAACAGAAAACTCTTGTTTTCCTTTTGCAGCCAGTCGACAAATTCCGTTACGCCCTCCAGCAAACGGTTGCCGTGATAGATGACACCGTCCATATCGCAGATAAAACCTTTTTTCTCACGAAGCAATTCAAGTGTTTCGCTCATTTCGGTTCTCCTTTCGCAGTATTTTGTATCACTTCTATTATGCGGAATACATAGCGGTTTCGTCAAGAGAAAAAAGTTTTTAAGGCGTTAAATAACTGTAAAGGATAGATGCTTTGCGCGGGTGGACAAAGCATGGTATACTGTTATTGAAATGAAAGAATGGGGAACGTACAATGGCAATCAGCAAAGCCATGCGTGCAGCGCTGCACGCACTGAGCTATACGGCGAATATTGATTTGGAAAAAACCTATCGAGTGGAGCGGGCGGTACGAGGCCTGCGCACGCCGCTCGCGCCGCTTTACCATTTGTGGGACCATAAAATTGAGCGGAACGGGCATGACATTCGCGTACGCATCTACACACCGAAAAAGCAGACGGACGGACGCCTGCTGCTGTTTTTTCACGGCGGCGGCTGGGTGCTCGAAAGCGTGGACACATACGATGCCGTCTGCCGCAATCTGGCGCGGCGCACGGGCTGCCGTGTGGCTTCTGTGGAGTACAGTCTTGCGCCCGAGCATGTGTTTCCCGAGGGCTTGGAGGACTGCTATGCTGCTGCGCGCGAGGTCTACCGGCATCCCGAGCAGTTCGGCGTGCGTTCGCATGAGATAACGCTCGTGGGTGATTCTGCGGGGGGCAATCTGGCGGCGGCGGTATCGCTCATGGCACGCGACCGCGGAGAGTTTGAGATTGCGCAGCAGATCCTGATTTATCCGGCCACCTATCACGACCATTCGCCTGACTCGCGCTTTGATTCTGTGCGGGAAAATGGGGCAGACTATTTGCTCACGGCCAAGCGCGTGTGTGATTATATGATGCTGTATGCGGGCGGGGATCCCAAACACATGCGAAATCCGTATTTTGCGCCGCTGCTTGCGTCTGATTTGTCGCGCCAGCCGCGTACGCTGATTGTCACCGCCGAGTTTGACCCGTTGCGCGACGAAGGCGAAGCCTACGCCCGCGCGCTGCGGGATGCAGGCAATTTGGTGGAGCAATACCGTATGCCGGATGCGCTGCATGGTTATTTTTCGCTGCCCGTGCGGTTTCCGATGGTGCGGCGCACCTATGATTTGATCGAACAATTCCTGAATGGAGAGTCAATCGCATGCCAAACGACAAGCGCGACCGAAAAAATTTAAGCTGGAGCCGTCTGGATAACGCAGCGAAGATATTTCCTCCGACCTCGCATGGGTCGGCTACGGGTGTGTTCCGCCTGTCGTGCGAGCTGACCGAGCCGGTCGCGCCCGATGTGCTGCAAACCGCGCTTGACCGCACGCTCAAACGCTATCCACATCTGCTGATGGTCATGCGGCGCGGTGTGTTTTGGTACTATCTTGAACAGACCACGCTACGGGCTTCGGTCGTACCCGAACATGCGCCGCCGTGCGCGGCGCTGTATGAGGGCAGTCGGTCGCTGCTGTTCCGTGTCAGCTACTGGCGGCACAAGGTCAGTCTGGACATGTATCATGTGCTGGCGGACGGCGCGGGCGCAATCGAGTTTTTCGAGGCGCTGATGACCGCCTATCTGATGCTGCGCCATCCGGAGGCAGACAGCGACGGACTGCCGCAGGCATCCGTATCCCAGCGCTGGGCGGACAGCTTTCAAAAGTACTATAAGCCGCGCAGCGGCCGCAAAGCGTCCGATGGGTTGGGGCGCGCTTATCGGCTGCGCGGGGTGCGCCGCGCGGACGGCGGCTTGACCGTTATTGAAGGCGTGGCGGACGTGCGGCAGGTGCTGGCCGCAGCGCATCGCTGCGGCGCGACGCTGACCGTCTATATGACCGCGCTCCTGCTTTCCGCCATTCACAGCGAAATGTATGTTCGTGAGCAGAAAAAGCCGGTCGTTCTGACCGTTCCGGTCGATTTGCGCAGCTTTTTTCCTTCGCGCACAACACGCAACTTTTTTGGCACCATCCGGGTCGGATATGATTTTTCGCGCCGCTCCGGTGAGCTGGAGGACATTGTCGCGTGCGTGGCGGCTGCCTTTAAGGAAGAACTGACGCCCGAACGGCTGGGCGCGCGCATGAACCGGCTGGCCGCGCTGGAGCACAATCCCGTGCTGCGGCTGATTCCGCTGGCACTGAAAAATCCGGTTTTGCGGTTCAGTGGCGCGGTGTCCGACCGCGGGGAGACCGCGGCGTTGTCCAACGTCGGTAAATTCCGTCTGCCCGAAGCGTTTTGTCCCTTTGTGCGCGGCTTCGGTGTCTTTATGTCGACGGGCGCGACGCAGCTTTGCACCTGCTCATTTGGCAACAGCCTGCATTTTGGCTTCACTTCGGCGTTTGAGAACACGGAGGTGCAGCGCCGGTTTTTTGAGCTGCTGGTGGATGAGGGAATCGAAATTGAGATTCGCAGCAACGAATATCACGAAGAGGAGGAAGTGTCATGCAGCGATGCCCCAGCTGCCGAGTGACCGTAGCCGGTCATAAAACCTGCTGTCCGCTGTGCGGCGGGCAGCTTTCCGGCACACCGGAGCCGGATACCGAGGTGTTTCCCGCGCTGGAAAAGCCGCGCTTTACGACCGGTTTTGTGCTGCGGCTGCTGGCGCTGATTGCGATTGCGGTCAGCGTTATCTGTGTGCTGGTCAACATTGCGACCGGATGGCACGCGCTCTGGTCGCTGTTCGTGGTGGCGGGCGCGGTGTGCGTCTGGGTGGCGGCGGCGATCGGCGTGGCCTATCGGCGCGACATTGCGCAGAATATCGGCTGGCAGGTCGTGCTGATTCCGGCTCTGTCGTTTCTGTGGGATTGGTGGACGGGCTGGCGCGGCTGGTCGGTGGATTTTGTGCTGCCATGTGTGTGCATCGTGGGTATTCTGGCGATGCTGCTGATTGCCGTGCTCTGCAAAACACCGCTGCGGCTGTTTGCCGGGCCGTTCATCGGTGCCTGCTTTTTTGGGCTTTTGCCCTTTGTTTTGATTGCGCGCGGGCGGGTTCGGGTGCTGCTGCCCTCGCTTTTGTGCGCAGGTCTGGCTATTTTGTCGCTGGCAGCGCTCATCCTGTTTCAGTGGCAGACCATCAAGGCGGAGCTACAGCGCCGGTTTCATCTGTAACAAAAAGAGCCGTGCAGCGGCTCTTTTTGTATCTGGACAGGTTTGCGTTGGAATGGGTTGCATTTTGACGTGAAAAGCCGTATACTGTCAGGATAAGACGGAAGGACGGCTTTGGAATGGACAAAAAACAACTGCTGCGGCTCAGCGGCAGCGTCGCGGGCGCGGTGCTGCCGTTCTGGCTGCTTGACCTTACTTTGCGCGCCGCGACGGGGTGCGCGGCGTGGTATCCGCTGTATGCGGTCGCGCCAAACCTGTTTTCACTCGGCTTTGGAGCGCTGCTTGCGGCGCTGTGTCTGCTGCCGCGGCGGCGTGCGGTCGGGCGGGCACTGTACGGGCTGATTTATGCCACTTGGGCGGTGTACGCGGTGGTGCAGTACGGTATCTGGCGCATATTCGACCGATTTCTGTTTCTGTCGGATTTTCTGCTTGCGGGAGAGGGATTGGGCTTTGCGGGATATATCCGGCAGCTGATCGATGCGCGCTTTGTATTGGTGGTCGCTTTGCTGATGCTGTGGGGAACGCTGGGCGTGTGGCGGCTGCCCGAGGATTTACCGCGGCGGCGGGTCTGTCCGGTGCTGGCGCTGTTCTTTGTGCTGACGCAGTTTGTCGCGCCCCGACTGTATGCGCCCGTACCCGAAACGCTCGACTGGGATTCATGGCAGTCAAGCGGGTATGAATACGAGCGGTTTTCCTCGTCCGCCTATGACCTCGCACTGACCGGGCCGTATCAGTTTGTTGCACGGGATGCCTATTTGTCTGTCCTGCCGAACGCGGATGCAGTCGAACAGCGCGCGCGGATTGACGCTTTTTTCAATGAGCGGCCCGCGCACGAGGAGAATCAAATGACCGGTCTGCTCACGGGCAAAAACCTGATTCTGGTGCAGATGGAGAGCGTGGACGACTTTGTGCTCAACGATGCAAACACGCCGACACTCGCGCGATTGCAGCGCGAAGGTATCAATTTTGCGGAGTTTTACACGCCGCAGTACGCCAACGGCTACACCTTTAACACCGAGTTTGCCGCGCAGACCGGCGTTTATCCATACGCCAACGGAAACGTCGCATATTCGCTCAGCCGCAGCGCGTTTCCGTATGCGCTGGGCAATCTGCTGGCGAATGTGGGTTATACGGCCAATTCCTTTCATAAGAGCGAAGCCAAATTTTACAATCGCGGCGCCATGCACCAGGCGTTCGGCTATGAGCAGTATCATTCCGCGCTGGATTATGCGCAGGACGAGTTACAGGCGAGCGACGACAGGTTTTTGGCCGACTGCGAGGAACTTTACAGCGCGATGACCGCGCAGCAGCCGTTTGCGGATTTCCTCATCACCTACAGCGGACACCTTGGCTACGACGAGATAGACGCGCTGACCACCTATGCACTCGAGCAGTTCCCCGAATACAGGGATGACAGCCGTCCGTATGAGATAAACGGTCTGTTTGCCAAGGCGCGGCTGACCGACGAGATGTTCGCGCATCTGCTCGAGCGGCTGGAGGAGGACGGACTGCTGGAAAACACGGTCATTTGCGTGTACGACGACCACTATGCTTACGGCTTGACCGACCGTGTGGTACTGGAGGAATACTCCGAGGCCGCGGGCGGTCGTCTGCTCGAGCGCACGCCGTGCTTTATCTGGTATCAAGGCTGCACGCCGCAGGTTGTAACAAAGACGCTGCAAACCGTCGATTTGCTGCCGACGCTTGCCAATCTGTTTGGACTGGAAGTGTCCGACACGATGGGGCGGGATGCGTTTGACCCGAATTATGAGGGGTATGTCATTTTTCCGAACGGCGGCTGGATGACCGATACGGCTTACGCAAAAAACGGGCAGGTTGTATGGAACAACGGCATGACGGACGCGGAGGTGTCCGAAATGAACGCTTATGCCCGCCGTTTCCAGGAGATAAACGACGCGATTCTGGACACGGATTACTATGCGCAGGCGACAGAGTAAAAGAAAAGGACGTTTCCGTTTGGAAACGTCCTTTTTGCTGTTTGTTCATCAAATCTCGCCAAAAAAGCGGCGGATCTCGATTTCCGCGTTCTCCGGGGAATCCGAGCCGTGGATGACGTTATAGGTGGTCGAGCAGGCGAAGTCGCCTCGGATGGTACCCGGCATTGCGTTTTCGTTCTTGGTCGGGCCCATAAGGGTGCGCATGCCCCCTATGACGTTTTCGCCCTCCACAACCATCGCCAGCACCGGGCCGCTCGTCATATACTCGACCGTGGGCGGGAAAAAGGGCTGGTCAACGATGTGCGCGTAATGCTCGCGCAGGATGGCCTCGTCCAGCTGCATGGTTTTTATGTGAGTGATGCGGTAGCCCTTGCGCTCGATGCGCGTGAGGATTTCGCCTGTGATGCCGCGCTGCAAAGCATCCGGCTTGAGCATAATATAGGTTCTTTCCATAAAACGCCTGCTTTCTGTTGAAGTTGTTACAGACAGTATACCATATTTTTCTCAGGTATGCGCGGGGTTTTCGCCGCGGGCCAGAACACGTAGCACTGGCACGGTGACGAGGATGGACAGAATAAACGCGCATAGGTCGCTCAGCGGCTGACACAGCTGCACGCCGAGAAGCGCGAGGAACACCGGTAGTACGATGGCCAGCGGGATGAAAAACAGCCCTTGCCGCGCTGCGGCGACCAGACTGGCGCGCATGGTCAGCGCGATGTTTTGCAGCAGCATATTGCACATGGTCACCCAGCCGATGAGCGGGAAGGACAGGCATTGCAGCCGCAGTGTCAGTGTGCCGATGCGGATAACATCGGGGTCATCCGCGCGGAAAACAGCGATAATCTGGGGCGCGAAAATCCAGCCCAGCACGGCCAGCGCAAGCAGCACCAGAAACGAGGACTTGACGCAGAACCAGAAGCCGCGCCGCACGCGGTCATATTTGCGCGCGCCGTAGTTGTAGCCGCAGACCGGCTGGAAGCCCTGTCCGAAGCCGATCATGGCCGACCCGGCAAACTGCGACACGCGGGAGACAATGCTCATGGCCGCGATGGCGGCGTCGCCGTAAGGCCGCGCGGCGGTGTTGAGAAAGGTAACCGCGACCGAGGCCAGCCCCTGCCGGCACAGGCTGGGAAGGCCGCCGCCCGCGAGCGCGGCGAAGCGGTTGACGCTGGGGGAGAATTGCCGTAGACGTATCTGCACACCGCGCGACAGGCGAATACCGAGCAGAAGCAGCAGAAAGCTGATAAGCTGGCTGAGAATGGTCGCGTAAGCCGCGCCGCTGATGCCCAAATCAAATGCAAAGATGAACAGTGGGTCGAGCGCGATGTTGAGCACACCGCCTGATACCAGACCGACCATCGCGTAGGTCGCGTTGCCCTGCTGACGCAGCTGGTTGTTGAGCACAAGCGCGGCCATCATATACGGCGCCCCGCACAGAATGATTTGCATGTAGGCAAGCGCATACGGGTAGATGGTTTCGGTCGCGCCGAGCAGATGGCATAGCGGACTGCGCAGCAGCAGACCGAAAACCAGAATCAAAATACCCGTGATGAGCGCGGAAAAGAAGCCGGTTGCCGCCATGCGCTCGGCCTCTTCCTGATGCTGCGCGCCAAGCTGGCGTGAAATGTAACTGCCCGAGCCTTGCCCGAAGAAAAAGCCGATCGACTGGATGAGCGCCATGAGTGGAAACACCACGCCTACCGCGCCGGTCGCGCTGGTACCCAGCTTGCCGACGAAAAAGGTGTCAGCCATGTTGTAGATGGAAGTGATGAGCATGCTGATGATGGTCGGCACGGCCATTTTGCAAATGAGCGGCTCGAGCGGAGACTCGGTCATCTGATGAAAGCGGCACGCCTGCGCTTCACTGGTGGTTTGTTCGGCCATGGTATTTCGCCTCCGTTCGTTCGATCTGTTCGCACAGCCATTCGGTTACGCGTTCAAAACTTTCATCCGCGGCTGCCAGCGGAGATCGGAAAAAACCGGCGGCTTCCATGGAAATATAGCCGTGCAGTGTACTGCGGATCAGTCGGGATAGATGCACACGCTCCTCCGCCGGCAGGCCGAGCGGCGCAAGCATACGCACAAACAAATCCATAAATGCCTGCTTGTGTGCCACCAGACCGGGATCGGAAAACTGCGGCAGCAGCATCATTGCGCGGTACAGCTGGGGCTGCTCATGGGCAAAGCTGCGATAGGCCGCGGCAAGGGCGCGCAATGCAACCGGAACCGGCCGGATATCGACCGTCTGCTCGAGCGTGTCCATCAGACGGTCGAGCGCGCACTCGGCCAGCCGCACATTCAGCTCGGGCAAGCCCTGCAAATGATTGTATAGAGAAGCCGGTTTGACATCCAGCGCGTCTGCCAGCTCGCGCAGCGTCAGGTTTTCCATGCCTTTTTCCTCGGCCAGCGCCGCGGCCGCATCGACAATGGTATCGCGGCTAAGCCCCTTTTTTGCCATGCGATATCCCTCTAAACTAACGATATTAGTTTTCTGTGTTTTCAGCATAAACTAACGATGTTAGTTTGTCAAGCGGGAGACACGCGAAGAATGGGGAAACTGGACGCAGATAGGCTTGACATATATCGGCTATCTATATATAATCAATATATCGAACACCGATATAAGGAGGGATAGAAAATGGCAATTGACAAAAGTCTGCTTGCGGGCAGCACGGCGCTGCTGGTACTGCGTTTACTCGAAGAGGATGACCTGTACGGTTATCAGATGATCGAGCGGCTGCGAGAGCGGTCGGACGACACGTTTTCGCTCAAGGCGGGTACGCTCTATCCGCTGCTGCACACGCTGGAAACGCAGGGACTGGTGCAGAGCTACGAGCGTGCGGCAGACGGCGCACGGGTGCGCAAGTATTACTATCTGACCGATGCGGGGCGCACGCGGCTGGCGGAGAAAACCGAGGAGTGGCGGCAGTTTTCCGGCGCGATCGAGCGCGTGCTGAAGGGGGGAGAAAGCCATGCGTTTGCCTGACGGTGTGCGGCGGTATCTGCTGCATTTGCTCGAGCGCGATGCAGCCGAGCGGGCACTGGACACGGCAGAACTCGAAGCGCTGGCCGCAGCCGCCGAGGGACGCAGCGTAAGGCCGCTGCCCGAACTGCTGCGCGGCTGGGTGAGCAGCGCGACCGCTCAGATGCGCTGGAAGCGGGCACGCCCGGTGGCGGCGAAGGAACTGGCTGACCATCTTTCCGACCAGTATAAAGCCTTTTTGGACGAAGGCATGGATGAGGAAACCGCCGCGCAGGCGACTGCGCGAGAGATGGGCGACGCAGTCGAAACCGGTACGCAGCTCGACCGTGCATGGCGTCCGCAGCCGGACTGGGTGATGCTGGGCATTGTGCTGGTGGTCGCGGCGGCGGGACTGGTGCTGCAATACAACATGCGCCCGAACAATGATTTGGAATGGTACATGTTTTTCGGAAAATATGTGGCGGGCGCCGTCTGTCTGCTGGCAGCGTATTTCGCGGACTACACCATCCTCGGTCGGCGCTGCTGGCTGCTGTACGGCGCGTGGGTCGCGGGTGGGCTGTTGCTGACCCAAGGGCCGATCTCGATGGGCAAGCTGTATCATCTGGGGTGCTGGGTGTGGTTCTTCCCGGTGCTGTTTGCGGGTATCCTGTTCCGGCAGCGCGGTAAGGGAACGCGAGGCGTCTGCATCTGTTTGCTGTCGCTGCCCGCTATGTGGGTATTGGCGATGGCGGCGCCCTCGATGGCGGCGCTTATCGTGCTGACGTTGGTCAGCTGCGGCATGCTGTTTATGGCGGTCTGGCGCGGGGCGTTCGGACAGCGCAACATAGAAAAGATGGCGCTCGCAGTGTCGCCGGTGCTGGCGATGCTGTTCTACTTCCTGTTTCAGCTCTATGCCTATACGCACATACGGGAAAGGCTGGCAGCTGCGCTGCATCCGCAGCGTGATGCATTGGCGCAAGGCTGGCTGGGCGCGCTTGTCCAGTATGTCATGTTTGGCATCCGGTATCCGAACTGTGAAAAGGGCGGCTTTGAGACATTCATGCGCTATGAAGGCGCCACAGATCTGCTCTTTGTTTCCGCGAAGTATTACTGGGGCTGGGCGGCGGTGCTGCTGATTTTGGCGGCGGTCGTGCTGCTGCTCCTCTGGGGCTTCCACATTGCGCGGCGTCAGACCAGCCTGCTCGCGCGCAGCGTGTGCATGGGCGTGATGGTGACGTTTGCGCTGCAAACCCTTATGTATGTGCTGCAAAACTGCGGCATCATCCTGATTGCAGCCTACGGTCTGCCGCTGCTGTCCTACGGCGGCATGTACCTGTGCCAGACCATGCTGTTGCTCGGCCTTATGCTGTCTGCGCAGCGGTCGGGACAGCTCGAAAGCGGCCTCGCTCCGCAAAACGCGCGTTCTGTTCGCTAACCGCAAACTATGCTATACTAAAAGACAGTCTCCACGGAGGCTGTCTTTTGCTTTGGCAAAAAATTTTCCCTCCCACTGTCAGCAAACGAGCGGTTCATTCGTATTGTAGGTGAAGCGACGTTGCTGACACGGCCGCACGGCCGCCAAAGGAGTTGATGAAACCATGATACAACTGGACAGGGCCGAGGCCGAACGGTTGGTGAACACCTATTCCGACCTGATTCTGCGGCTTTCGTACACCTATCTGAAAAATACACAGGACGCGGAGGACATCTGCCAGACCGTATTCCTCAAACTGCTGACCAGCGGACAGGTTTTTGACAGTCCGGCGCACGAAAAGGCGTGGATTATCCGCGCGACCGCGAACGCCTGTAAGGATACGATGCGAAACGCGTTCCGGCGGCGCACGGTGGCGCTCGAAGCGGTGGCGGAAGCACCCGCGCCCGCCGCACCGGAAAACGACGTGCTGGAAGCGGTGATGGCGCTGCCGGAAAACTACCGCGAAGCGGTTTACCTGTATTACTACGAAGGCTACTCCGTCCGCGAGATTGCCGGCCTGCTGGGCCGCAGCGAATCCGCGGTGACCGCGCACTTGAGCCGGGGACGGCAAAAGCTGCGCATGACTTTGGGAGGGAATGAATATGAACAGAGCGTATAATGATAACAGAGAGTATACGGACGCAATGGACGGTCTGCGCTTCTCGGACGAGGCCAAGGCACGCATGGTGCAGAATCTGCTGGATGCGGCGGGCGAAAGTGCGCCCAAACAGGAAAAAACGCGGGTGCGCAAGCTCCGTATGCCGCGCGTGGCGGCGGTCGGCGTGGCGGCGGCGCTGGTGCTGGGCATCGGCGCGGGCGCGTCAGGTGTGCTGAAGACCGCGGGCGAAGCGTTCTCCGGCGTGTTCGGCCCGACGGCTGACACCGAGATCATCGACCGGATTGGCCGTCCCATCGGCGCAAGCGACACGGATAACGGTGTGACCGTCACGGCGGACGCCATCATCGGCGACAAGTACCACTATGCGATCACCTATTCGATCGTGCGGGACGATGGCGAGGCGTTTGACATCGACCTGAGCAAAACAGTGGGCGATGGCCTGCTGCCGCTGAATTTTGCCGAAGAGGATACCACGCTGATGGGGTATTTCGGCGGCACGCATGGCGGCTCGTATTTTTACGACGCTGACCCGACCGACCCGTCTATTCAATATGTGGAAACGCGTGAGCTTAGCGACGGCGACGTGCATGGTCGCACGGTGCAGGCAAAATTCAGCGATCTGTATGTGTTTGACGAGGATATGAACCGCACCGTGATTGCGGAAGGCGATTGGTCGTTTAAGTTCAATCTGGATTTCGAGGATACCTCAATCAATCTGCCGGCGGGTCAGAGCTTTGGCCTGAACGGTATGACTGCAACCATCGACGAGATCACGCTGTCTCCGCTTGCGCTGCGCGTGGATTACACGGTGGACAGCGAGGTGAAGTGGGACGAGAACGCGCAGTCTGGCAAGCAGTCCGACCATGACAGAGCGCAGATGCAGAAGTATTTTGACGATGTGCAAATTCTGATAAACAAGGCGGATGGAACCAGTTTGGATATGTCCTATGCGGGAGGCAGCATCAAACCGCAGGGCGGAAAAACCGTTTGCCAGAAGGGTGATATTTTCAGTGAGATTATTCCGCTGGAGGACGTGGTTTCGCTCACGATCGGCGGCGTAGAAATTCCGGTACAGTGATAAAATCGTACAGCGGCAGCGGCATCCTATAGAGGATGCCGCTGCTTATTATCATACACAGTGTCCGGAAATGGTAGGATGCGACCGGATTCGGTTTGCGAAGGGATCAAATATAACGGCTTAGCATGCGGTCGGATGAAATAAATCCACAGAGGGCTTTTCGCAAAGCCCTCTTTTTGTATGGGGAAAAGAATTAGCATATGCTAACTGAAAAACTTTCCTTTTTGCGGAAAACGTGGTATACTATTTTTATCTGGAAATAAAATTCAAAATGAGGCGAAACAAATGACGAAAATTGATATTATTTCGGGTTTTCTGGGCGCCGGCAAGACCACGCTGATCAAGCGTCTGCTGGCGGATGCCTTGAAAGGCGAGCAGGTTGTGCTGATTGAAAACGAATTTGGTGAAATCGGTATTGACGGCGGTTTTCTCAAGGATTCCGGCATTGTGGTAAATGAAATGAATGCGGGCTGCATCTGCTGTTCGCTGGTAGGCGACTTCGGCAAGGCATTGCATGACGTAGTCGAGCAGTATCATCCCGACCGCATCCTGATTGAGCCGTCCGGTGTGGGCAAGCTGTCCGATGTCATCGGCGCGGTGCAGAACGCGCATCTGGATGTGCAGCTCAATTCGTTTGTTACAGTGGTTGACGCACTCAAAGCCAAGATGTATCTGAAAAACTTCGGTGAGTTCTTTGAAAATCAGGTGGCGCACGCAGGTGCGATTTTGCTGTCCCGCACGGCAGAGTGCCCGGCAAAGCGGCTGGAGGAGGTCGTTGGCCTGCTGCGCGGACTGAACGCGCATGCGCGTATCGTGACCACACCTTGGAAGGAACTGACCGGCATGCAGCTGCTTCAGACGATGGAGGGCAGCCGCGATCTGGTGCAGGAGGTGCTCGACGAAATCGCGCACGAGCCGTCGCATGGGCACCATCATCACGAGCACGACCATGACCATGAGCACTATCACGAGCACGACCATGAGCACCATCACGAGCATGGGCATGGCCATGACCACGAGCATGAACACCATCATGATCACGGCCCGGACTGCACCTGTGGCTGCCATGACCACGAGCATGGGCACCATCATCACTATGACCACGATCACTGCGGCTGCGGTCATGACCATGACGCGGACGAAGTGTTCACTTCATGGGGTGCAGAAACGCCGCACAAGTACACCGAAGAGCAACTGAACCATGCGCTCACCGCACTGGGCGATCTGTCACTTGGTACGGTGCTGCGCGCGAAGGGGATTGTGCCCGCGGCGGACGGCGGGGAGTGGCTGCACTTTGACTATGTGCCCGGCGCACCGGAAATTCGCCGCGGTGCGGCTGATTATACCGGCCGTCTGTGCGTCATCGGCGCGGAGCTGGACGAAGAGCGTATTGCCGAGCTGTTCGGTGTCGCTTAAGGAGGAAAGCGGTATGTCAAATAGAGAACCGATTCCGGTTTATGTGTTTACCGGTTTTCTGGAAAGCGGCAAGACGAAGTTTATCAAGGAAATCCTTGCCGATCCGAATTTTACGGAAAATGAGCGCACCGCGCTTTTGATGTGTGAAGAGGGCATAGAGGAATATGACGAGCAAGAACTGCTGCACTGGGGTACGGCGCTTGTACCGATCGAGTCAGCCGCAGGCTTAACGCCCAACCGGCTCAAGCGGGTGGAGCAGAAGTATGACCCTGACCGCATCCTGATTGAGTATAACGGCATGTGGAAGCTGGACGATCTGATTGCTGCGTTTCCTGCGCGATGGGAGTTGTACCAGATTGTGACAACCGTGGACGCATCCACTTTTGAACTGTATTCCAACAATATGGGGCCGATGATGTTCGAGCACATCACCACCGCCGATCTGGTGGTGTTCAACCGCTGCACGGATGCGCTCAAAGAGATGCTCTACAAAAAGAATATCCGCGCGATGAATCCGCGTGCAACCATCTATCTGGATGGTGTGGACGGCGACTCGGAGGACTATGCACGCAGCATGCCGCTGCCATTCGACGTGGATGCGGAAATCATTGATATCGCGCCCGCGGATTACGGTCTGTGGTATATCGATGCGATGGGCGACCCGGGCAAGTATGACGGCAAGACCGTGCGGTTTCTGGCGCAGGTTTTTGTCGGAAAGGGTGTGCCGGAAGGGTCGTTTGTTCCCGGTCGCTTCGGTATGGTGTGTTGTGCGGAGGACATCAGCTTTCTGGGTTTCCTCTGCCGCTGGCCGGGCGCAAAGGATCTCAAACAGCGCGACTGGGTGCGGGTGACCGCGTCCATCACAGTCGAGATGCTGCCGCAATACCGCGGCGAAGGGCCGGTGCTGCACGCTTCCGAGGTCATTCCGGCGGAAAAACCTGCGGAAGAACTGGTTTATTTTAACTAAGGTTGTGCGCGAACCGTACAGGTCTGCGGGAAGGGGACGCACCGCGCAAAAGCACGGATGCGTCTCAAGCGGAAAAATTCCGATGGGCGAAACTTTTTGCCGCCCTTATGGCAAACGGCAGGCGCATGTCCTGCTGTTTGCTATTTTATGTGCGCTATCACGCGGCCATCCGTTGTGATTGTGCAAAAAAATCCCCTCAGGCAGTGCCTGAGGGGATATGTTGTGTTTGGGTGCCTGTATATGTAGGGAAGAAATTACGCCTCAACCTTTACATAAACACCGCCGTTGCGGCAGGACTCGGTTGCAGCCTTAGCCATGAGAACCGGGCGCAGGCCGTCAACAGCGCCAACCGGAACCGGCTTGTTGTTGATTGCATCAATAAACGCGATAACTTGATAGATAAACGCCTGATTGTAACGCTCGAGGAAGCGTTGGTGATTTTGCGCTCTGCCAGCCACTCGCGTGCGTCGGCTTTATCCAGCATTGGATCTGCCGCAGCCGACTACGCCGATTTTCAAAATGTCCATTTCAAATCTCTCCTTTTATATGCGGTAAATAATGATAGGCGCCTTAAAGAAGAACATCAAGAGCATGGCCGGAATTTCGGCGCACCGCTCGATTATGGAAACTGCGACTGGTGAAAAATGGCGGCGCAAAAGCGTCTCGAAGCGTGCAAAAAACCTTTGCATTGTGCGTAAAAGGAAATTGCACAGAAAAGGGGTATTTATTGGAAAAGTGTGCAAAATGACGGGAATTGCTTGTACCGTGCCTGCTGCTATGCTAATATAAATATATATTGCATACTGCCCGTTGCAATGGCAAGGTAAAGGGGGAATGGATGAATGAAGGTAACTGCACAGTGGATAGCGGAGCAATGCGGCGTTTCACGCGGCACGGTTGACCGGGTGGTAAACGGACGCCCGAACGTGGCGCCCGAGGTGCGCGAGCGTGTGCAGAAAATGATTAATGAATACGGCTATAAAACACCGGCGCAGCGGCAGGCGGCGCGGGTAGGGCAGGGTACTTACCGGATTGGTGTGATCTTGCCGAGCTGGGATGCCTTTTTCATTCGCCGCATGCGGGAGGGCATCCGTGTGGCGGTGCATAACCGCGGTTTAAATGACGTAAACGTATTGGTGGAAGAGCTGAAGAACCGTTCGCATCGTTCGTATTTTGAGGCAATCGAGCGGCTGGAGGGACGGGGAATCGACGGTTTGATTGTGACCGCGCCGGATACGCTTGCGATGAGCGAGGAGATTGACCGGCTGGTGACGGCCGGGATTCAGGTCGTCACCTGTGACTCGGATGTGCGGCAAAGCCGCCGTTTATATCATATCGGACAGGATATGGTCAAATCCGGACGGGTGGCTGCGGGCCTGCTGGCGCCGTACATATCGGGCGCAGAGGTGCTGGTAGTGACGGGAAACCGGGAGTTTACCGCTGATGGATTGCGTGTGCGCGGTTTTCTCGACCGAATTTATGAGATTTTCGGCGGCAATGTCAATGCGCATGTGATGGAAAGCGTAGAGCGGTATGAACTGACCTACGACGGCGTTTTGCAGAATTTGCGGAAAAATCCGCGTCTGCGCGGCATCTATATGGCAAACGAATCCGTGCGCGGCTGCATGGACGCCCTTGAGCGCGCCAAGCCTGCGCGCCGTATCCATGTGGTTTGCCACGATTTGACGCCCCACGCGCGGCAGTATCTGGAGGATGGGCGGCTGGATTTTATCATCGATCCGGATTTTTCTGCGCAGACAACGCGGGCAATCGAGATGCTGGCGCATACGCTGCGCACGGGGGAGCCGCCGCGGCAGCAAATGGAATATATTCATACAAGTATTATCACGCGTGAATTGCTCTGAACAGGGAAGGAGACGACGACAGAATAGATGAAACGGATACGAACAGGCGCTTTGCTGGCCGGGGCACTCTGTGTGCTGACGGTTGTGCCAGCCGGCGCGGTGGGCGTGCTGGATGTGGCAGGGGCCGGCATATGGGCAACGGTTTCCACGGTGCAGGATGTGCTCGGGCGGGACGGTGTCAATGCCGCGCCGCCGGTACAGGATGAGCAGTCAATCGGCTTTGTCGGGCTGGAAAAAACCGTCCGGGCGAACAATCCAACCATTCAGGGCTTTGAGAAAACGCTGGCAAGTATCCAGAACACCAATCTGGACGCGCAGTTTTTGCAGCAGGAGTTTCAGTATCAGGCGCAATATGGCCAGTACAAGATAGAGTACGATGCCTATAATGAGTTTATTAATGCGCTGGGGGACTCGCAGGATGCGACCGTACGGGCGCAGATTGCGATGGCGACCAAGCTGCGCGCGTTGGCGGCATCCGGGATGGATACCATGAATAAGATGTTGGATGGACTGGATCAAGCGCAGGAAGAAGCGGAAGATCAGCTGGAAGATACGTATGACAGCACCAAGAGACAGCTGGATAACACGGCAAATCAGATTGTTATAGGCGCGCAGAGCGCGTATATCGGCATTATCACCACGCAGGAGGGTATCGCAACGCTTGACCGGAACTTAGCGGCGCTCGACCGCCAGATTACGGTGGTCGAAAAGCAGGCGGAGATAGGCATGGTCTCCCAGCTGACGCTGGATAACCTGCGTCAGACACGCCGCGCCACGGCGGCGCAGCGCGAGACGCTCACACTGATGCAGGCCACAACGGAAAATCAGCTGTCTCTGCTGTGCGGCAACACAGCCGCGACCACGGTCAAGCCGACCGCGCTGCCCACGGTAACGGATACGCAGTTGTCGGATATGAATTATGAAGAGGACCTGAAGCAAGCGCTGGACAACAGCTATGCCATCTGGTCGGCGCAGGAGCAGGCGCGCGAGGCGTCAAACCAGTACGAGGACGGTCAATCGTCCACCGTCGATGCCTATGAAGCGGCAAAGCTCAATCTGGAATATGCCGAGGAGAGCGCGGAAAACACCTTCCGGCAGCTTTATCTGGATGTGCAGGACAAAAAACGCCTGCTGGACGAAGCCAAAGCCGCATACGATATGGAGAAGAAAAATTTTGATGTGGATGCACTGCAATATGAGCGCGGCATGATCTCCCAGCTCGACTATTTGACAGCGCAGGACGATTTGGCCGCAAAACAGGATGCGGTGAACACGGCCGAGCGCGACCTGTTTACGGCTTATAATACCTACGATTGGGCCAAACGGGGCTATATGGCAGGCGGCGCAGTGTGACGGCAAAACGGGAAAGCGGGCGACGGAGGAAAAAATGAAGAGCAAACGTATGTTAGCCGCTGTGATGGCGGCGGCGCTGCTGATGAGCGCGGGCTGCGGCAAGGCGCAGGAGCAGACGCAAGAGGTGCCGACCGGCACCGCGGTGGAAGTGATGACCGTTTCGTCCGGTCCGATGAATGCGGAGTATTCGGTCACAGGCAAGGTGGTTGCGGTCAATGAAGTGCAGGTTTTTCCGCTTTTGGCGGGACAGGTGCTGACGCTGTCGGTTAAGGAGGGCGATAAGGTCACCAAGGGGCAGACGCTGCTTACAGTGGACACCTCGACGGTCACCTCCACGCTGGGGGCATTGCAGCAGTCGTACAGCGCCACCAAGGCCGCGACCGACGGCGCGATTTCTTCGGCGCAGCTTGGCGTACAGCAGGCACAGATTGGTGTGGATCAGGCGCAGCAGGCGCTGGACAATACCCGGGCGCTCTATGAAGTCGGTGCGGCGGCCGCGCAGGATGTGACGCGCGCCGAGCAGGCGCTTGAGCAGGCGCAGGGTGCGCTGCAGCAGGCGCAGGGGGGCGTTTCGCAGGCGCAGGCGCAGCAATCCGCGTCCCTTGCGCAGATTCAGGCGTCGATGGACCAGATTACCACACAGGCGGCGCTCGGTACGGTCAAAGCGCCCTGCGCAGGCACTGTGACGGCGGTCAATGTCGTGCGCGGCGGGATGGCCTCATCCGCACAGCCCGCCGTTGTCATTGCGGAGGATGGCAAGGTGGAGGTCGCCGCTTCGGTGGCGGAGGATGTGTTTACCAACATTCATGAAGGGGACAATGCGGGGGTTCTGATTTCGGTGCTGTCGGATGATATGCTGCAAGGCACAATCGGTTCGCTGCCCGCAGCTGCCAATGTGCAGACCAACCTGTATGATATTCCGGTGGCGCTCCCTTCGGACGCCGCGCCGCCGATTGGCGCGTTTGCCACCGTCACGTTTTATACGGCTCGCCGCAGCGATGCGCTGTCCGTGCCGACCGAGGCGATTCTGACCGGAACGGGCGACGAGCGGTATGTGTTTGTGGTCGATGATTCCGGAGAGGGCGATACGGCCGCGCGCGTGGTGGTGCAGACCGGTCTGGTCAGCAAAACGGATACCGAGATTGTGTCCGGTCTTGCCGAAGGCGACCGAGTGGTCGTCAAGGGACAGTCCTATCTGTCGGACGGCGCGGCGGTGCGCGTGGTAGCCGGCGAGGATGACACGTCCCAGAGCGATACCGCCGCGGGCGTCACTGCCGACACCGTGGATGCTGCGGACGGGGAGGGCTGACACCCCTATGAAAATTGCGGAGAACTGTATCAAGCACAATGTCATGACCATTCTGGCGTACATATTGGTCGTTGTGTTTGGCTTTTATTGCTTTCAGTCCCTGCCGTTGGCGCTCATGCCGGATATGGAATTGCCGGTGGCGATTGTGTATGCAGGCTATTCCGGCGCGGGACCGGAGGACATTGAGCAGCAGGTGACAAGGCCGCTCGAGTCCGCCTGCGCGGGTCTTGCGGGATTGGAGACGCTCAGCTCGACCTCGGCGGAAAATATGTCTATGGTCATCGTACAGTTTGCTTACGGCACCAATCTGGATAAGGCGATGACCGATATGCGCGACAAGGTCGATCAGGCAAAATCCCTTTTGCCGGAGGACGCGACCGATCCGACCGTTATGTCCATTAATATCGACTCGATGCCGGTCGTCATGGTCGCGCTGCGCGGCAACGATTTGGCAAGCCTGCAGTCGATGGCGGAGGAGGAGATAGCACCCGCGCTCGAACGGCTGGACGGCGTGGCTTCGGTCGATATTTCGGGCGGCTATGAAAACGAGGTCGCGGTGAAAACCGACGCGGCGCGCCTGAAGGGCTATAATCTGACGGTCAGTTCGGTGGCGCAGCAACTCGGTGCGGACAACATGGCTGTGCCAGGAGGCGAGATGAACAACGGCTCGCAAACCCTGACCGTGCGCACGGACGGAGAATATCAGTCGATTGAGGACGTGAAAAATGCGCTGATCTCACTGCCCGCAGGCGGCACGGTTCGGCTGAACCAGATTGCGGATGTGTCCATGCAGCCCAAGGACCGCAATGCGCTGGCCAAGGTCAACGGCGAGGAATGTCTGATGCTGTCAGTCAACAAGCAGTCCGGCTCGAATACGGTCGAGATTGCTGAGCGCGCTAAGGCGCAGCTGGACAGCCTTATCGGGAATAACAGCGCATTGCAGTGGGATTTGGTCATGGATCAGTCCGATTACATCAATATGACGGTTGACAACGCGATGAGCAATATCTGGATGGGCGTGCTGTTCGCGGCGATTGTACTGTTGGTGTTTTTGCGCGATTTCGGCGCGACGCTGGCGATTACCATTGCTATGCCCTGCTGTATCCTATTTACCTTCTTGCTGATGTTTGCGCTGGATATCACGCTCAATATCATGTCGCTGGGCGGCATTGCGCTGGGCGTCGGTATGATTGTGGATAACTCAATCGTGGTGCTCGAAAACGTGTTCCACTACCGGGCGGACGGCTTTGACCGCTGGGATTCCTGCGTCAAGGGCACGCATGAGGTGGTGCTGTCGGTTACGGCGTCTACCCTGACCACCATCGCCGTATTCCTGCCGATTGGTCTGTCCGGCGGCTTGACCGGTATGATGTTCAAGGAGTTTTGTATCACGATTGTGGCATTGCTGGCCTCGTCGCTGCTGATTTCGCTCACGCTTGTGCCGCTGCTGTGCTATATTCTGCTTGACCGCGGCGGTGTGCACCGTCTGTCTACCGCGGCGCCGGGGCTGCGCGAGAAGGTGGTTGCGGATAAGCCTGCGATACGGCTGTATAAAAAGGCGCTCAAGCTATTTATCACGCGCCGCTGGGTCGGCATTGCGGCGACCGCAGGTATCTGTTTGGTTTCCATTATCAGCATTGCGCTGGCCGGTGCGGAGCTGATTCCGGAGATGGATCAGGGGCAGGTGGATGTTTCGGTCAGTATGCCCAGTGGTTCGACGATGGAGGAAACAGCTGCCATTCAGGACCGCATCGTAACGATTGTGGAGCAGACCGTGCCGGAAATCGATTTGGTCTACTACAGCACGGGCAGCTCAACCTCGATTATGTCCAGCGCGTCTGGGGCGAGCGTGACGATGATGCTCAAGCCGGTTGAGGAGCGCGACCGTTCGGCCGCGCAGATTGCCGCGCAGCTGCGCCGTGATTTAGCGGATATCGCGGGCTGTGAGATCACGGTGTCGGACGCCGGTATGATGGTGATGGACAGCGGTTCGGATATCAGCGTGCAGCTGTCCGGCAAGGATTACGATGAACTTGCGCAAACGGCGGAGGATTTGGCGCGCAAAATTCAAGCGCTGCCGGACGCGGTCAACGTCGAGTCTTCCGCAGGCGATCAGGTGCCGCGTGTGGCTATTAAGGTCAATCGCGAAAATGCGTCCCGCTTCGGTCTGACAGCCGCCAGCATCGGTACGATGGTGCGCGGAGAGCTGACCGGCTCGGTGGCGACCACCCTGCGCATGAACGGCGAGGAATACGACGTGACGATCTCGGGCGATGAGACGCTGACGCAGGATATGGATGCGCTCAAATCCCTGCAGCTGCCCGCGCCGACCGGCGGCACAGTGCCGCTGTCCATGGTCGCGGACGTGTATACCGAGCTGTCTCCGCAGTCCATTTCGCGTATCAATCAGTACGAAACGGTCACCATCACGGGCGAGACCGAGTCGGGTGATAGTGTAAACATCATGCAGCAGGTAAACGAGCTGATTGCAAACTATCAGATGCCCGAGGGGATCGAGATTGAAAACGGCGACACATCGGCCTCCAGCATTGAGGAGACGACCCGGTCGTTGATGACCGCGCTGATGGTGGCGATTTTGCTGGTTTACTTCATTTTGGCCAGCCAGTTCAATTCGTTCGTGCTGCCGGTGGCTATCATGCTCATTCTGCCGATTGGTCTGCTTGGCTCACTGGTGATGCTGTGGCCGACCGGAAACAAGGTATCCATGGTGGCGCTGCTGGCGGTTATCATTCTGGCCGGTACGGTGGTCAACTCGTCGATTGTTCTGATTGACTATATTTTACAGCGCCGTGAGCGGGGCGAGGAGAAACAGACGGCCATTCTCAATGCCTGCCCGCGCCGTGTGCGGCCTGTGCTGATGACCGCACTGACCACGATTCTCGGCCTGGTGCCGATGGTGTTCTCCGGCGGCGAAGGTTCGGAAATGATGAAGCCGATGGGTGTTGTGATGATGACCGGTATGGTGATTTCCACAGTGGCGACGCTGTTTATCACGCCGGTGTATTATTCGCTGACCGATGGGCTGGCCGAACGGGTGAAAAGCCGCTTGCAACGTCCGAAAAAAGAACGACATTGGCTGAGAAAGTTGAAAAAAGGCGGGGAATGACGGAAATTTGGGATAAGTGACCGTTGCAATTTTACGCCGGATACGGTATGATTAAGGCGGCACCGCAGGGAGCGGTGCCGCCTGATTTGTTGAAGAACAGAAGAAAGAGGGAGGCGGGCAGAATGAAGCGATCGGTTGCCATGGTGGCGCTTGGCACCCTGCTTTTGTCCGGGTGTATACAGCAGACTGATGTGATGGAGTCGACGGAAGAGCAGGCGGCTAAGGCCAATCCGCAGACACAGGCGCTGGAAGCGGCGACGCAGGCGGGACTGATCAGCGAGGATGCGACAGTCGGCTTGAGTGAACAGGAGACGCTGCAGCAGGTCAGCGATGCAGTGGACAAGACGCAGTATGCCGTAGAGGCGACGGAGGAAACGCTTTCCGTCGGCACAGACGCGGCTTCAGCGTGCGAATATTATGTGTTTGTGGTAAGCGATGCCACAGGCCGGACGGTCGGCAAGGTGGCGGTGGACCGGGAGACCGGCGAGAAATACAATTATCTGGGGGATGGCGTGTTGGATGATTACGCCACCTTCCCGCTGTACGATGCCGAGGCCGAGCAGCACGAAGGATGGCCGGGCAGCTATGTCAGCCCGGCGGGCGTCATGCTGACCATTACGCAGGAGGAAGAAACCGGGATTGTGTATCGCTTTTCCGATGGCACGGAGGGCACGGCTGCGGTCAATGGCGAGACAGCCAAATCCGGGGACGAGCAGATGAATTTCCTGCTTGCGGACGGGATTGTTACCGTTGCCGGCGGCGGACTGACGGGCAACTATATTGCACAGTGAGAAAGAGGAGGAGACACCGTACGTTTGCAGGGGAAAGGCTTTGCATTTTTGCTTTTTGGCATCCTGCTGGTACTGATGGAGTATAGCGATCCGTGGATTCCGGTTATTGAGGACGTGCCATGGAGCCTGTTGGGGCTGGTGGCTGGTATGGTGGGTTTGATACTGGTGCTGAACAGTGGAAAAGACGAATAACGGTCATACACAAATGGTGTGCCGCGGAAACGAAAGTTTTGCGGCACATCTTTTTTGTTCTTGACCGCACAGGAGAATCCAATATGGGGTTCTCAGCAAATTTAGGGTGGCAAAAGCCGGCCTGTGCGAATCAGAAGTAGCCGCCCGTTTTAGTATCGGTAGATGCAAGCGTCCATTTTTATTTATAAAAATGGTGAAATTGAAAATTTGGATATCTACTGTGGTGAAGGAATAAATAGATACTATGTGCATCATAACCTTAGATGGGACTGGATATGGAAAGGCTGAATAGAATGATGAATCGCTTTCGTAGGAGCATTGGATGAATATTGTGATGGTTTGGACAAGTTTGTTATACATTGGTAATGTTTTGCTCTTTTCTGTTCAGAGTGTTGATTTTTCTCACAAAAAATCTGGTATACATGTAGATTTTTTTTAAATAAATGTTCCAAAATTCAGAATAGTATGCTAGAATAATGGCATATGGTAACATGACCCAATCACGGGAAAAAGAAGAATAAGTAAAATAACTAAAAAAGCAAAGTTTACGTCTTAAGGCAAATAAATTGAATTGAGAAAATGAGATACAGTGCGGTGATTATTGCCAAAAATTTGCGGCACAAAACCGGTTGTTTTATCCAGAATCGCTAAGGGTAAAAACAGGGAGCATATAGGAGATGTGGTTACAAAAGTGCCCGTTTTTGGTAGACGTTTGCTATAATAATGATAAAAAAGAAAAAACATCTTTTCGACTTGGAAGGTGAGCAATGGGAGGTGCAAAGCAATAGAGGAACGGTTGATAAGCAATAAAGGAAGGAGCATTGAGGATAAAAAGCATGAGATAGTATATGAGAAGTAAGGAGGAAAACAATGGAGAAGAAATGGAACAGAATTGGAAGACGGATGTTGTCTTGCGCTTTGACCATTCTGTTGGCAGTTCAGGCAGCACCGGTAGCATATGCCGCTGATGCGCAGGATGGTGCATCTAATAGCGATACACAGATTTCATCTCCTGTGGAGAAGGTATATGTAAATTCGTATGGAGGCAACCAGAGAAGCACAGATTTCAATCAACATTGGAAATTCAATCTGGGAGACGCCAGCGGCGCACAAGAGCTGGATCACGACGATTCTGCGTGGAAGGACGTCAACCTCCCTCATGACTACAGTATTGAGCAGCCCTATTCGGCCTCGAACGAGGCGGAAAGCGGCTATCTGCCCGGCGGTATCGGCTGGTATCGCAAGCACTTTACGGTTGATCCCAGCTGGGAAACAAAGCGCGTGTCCATCAATTTTGATGGCGCTTACATGAACACAGAGGTATACCTTAACGGAACCAAGCTCGGCTCCCATCCCTATGGCTATACCCCGTTTTCGCTGGAACTGCCGTCTAATTTATTGAACTATAATAGTGAAAACGTGATTGCGGTAAAGACAAACAATAAGATCCCTTCCAGCCGCTGGTATTCGGGCAGCGGTATTTACCGCGACGTGACACTGATAGCAACCGATCCGGTACATGTTGCGCCCAATGGCGTAACGGTGCTGACTCCGGATATTGAAAATGGCACCGGAACGGTTAAGATCACAACAAAAGTGGCAAATGACAGCACGGCTGCGGCTCAAGACCTGACGGTCAGCCATACCATTACGGAAAAGGGCAGCGATCAGGAAGTTATTTCCGGACAGGGCACCATTGCATCGATCACCAATGGAACCTCTCAAAGCGTTGACGTTACCGTAACGGTACCGAGCCCGAAGCTCTGGAATGTATGGGATAAAGGCGCGCAGACCCTTTATGAAGTACATACGGAGATTAAAAAGGGCGAACAGGTGCTGGATAGCTATGATACGACCTTTGGCTTCCGCTATTTCGAGTTCACCCAGCAGGGCTTCTTGCTCAACGGTGAGAAGATGAAGCTGCGCGGCGTCTGTATGCACCATGATCAGGGCGCTTTGGGTTCGGAGGCGTGGTATCGAGCCACCGAGCGTCAGGTGGAGATTCTGAAAGAAATGGGCTGTAACGCGATCCGCGTTACCCATAACCCCGCTTCTCAGGTCTTGCTGGACATCTGCAATGAGCAGGGTATGCTGGTTGTAGAAGAAGCGTTTGACACATGGACGCAGCAGAAGAATTACAATACCAACGACTATTCCGGATGGTTTGAAACGGTTATCGAAGCAGGCAATAATATTGAGGGCGCGGAACCCGGTACGATGACCTGGGCTGAATATGATGTAAAGGCCATGGTCGAGCGCGGTAAGAACTACCCCTGCATCATTATGTGGTCGCTTGGTAATGAAATTCTGGAAACAACCCAGTATAATTTTGGCAAATATACGCAGCACGCGCAAAGCTTGATTGATTGGGTGAAGGAGGTCGATGAGACCCGCCCGACCACCTTTGGAGACAACAAGCTGAAAAATGGTGACACAACTGCCAAAAGCATTGCCAATGTCATCCATCAAAATGGCGGTGTCATCGGCTATAACTACGCCACCATTCAGCAGATGAACAATAACAGCGAATCAGGCTGGCTGATTTATGGCTCGGAGACGGCTTCTGCCATCAACAGCAGCGGCGTCTACAACTATATCGGCACCGGCGGTCAGACCGGAAATCAGCGCCTGACCTCTTATGATACCTCTAAGGTTGGTTGGGGCGCTGTGGCCAGTGACGCATGGTATCAAACCATCACGATGGACCGCAATGCTGGTGAGTTTGTCTGGACGGGCTTTGACTACATTGGCGAGCCTACCCCGTGGAATGGCACAACCGGCGGCTCCCAGACTGGCAACTTCGATGTTGCGCCGAAATCCTCGTATTTTGGCATTGTGGACACCACAGGCTTCCCCAAGGATTCTTACTATCTGTACCAGAGCCAGTGGAATGATCAGGTGAACACTCTGCACATCCTGCCCACTTGGAACGAAGAGGATGTCTTGCAGGATGGCGGCAAGGTGCGCGTTGTGGTATACAGCGATGCGGCTGAAATCAAGCTGTACCTGAATAATAGATTAGTCGGTACGGCTAAGGCCGAAAAGCAGACTACCGCAGCAGGATATAGCTATTCGTTGTTTACCACCGGCGCGGACACATTCCAGCCGGCAAGTGTAAATCATGAAAAGCTGTACGCTACCTTCCTGGTACCTTATGAGGAAGGCACGCTGCGCGCGGAAGCCTATGACAGCAACGGCGATCTCATTCCGGAAAACCAGCTGGAGGGACGCACACAGGTGAAAACCACAGAGAAAGCTACCCAGCTTTCCCTGTCCGCAGATCGCACTGAGATTCAGGCGGATGGCAAGGATCTCAGCTACATCACCATCGACGTGACCGACCGCAACGGCGAGCTGGTCAACAGCGCGGAACCCACCATTAGCCTGAGCATTACCGGTGACGGTGAGATCATCGGTGTGGACAGCGGTGCACAGTTTGACCACACATCTCCTCAGAGCACGACATGGAAGGCATTCCATGGCAAGCTGCTTGCTATTGTGCAATCCACAACCAATGATGGTTCGTTCACAGTAACTGCCAAGGCGGACGGAATGGTAACCGATTCGGTTACTGTGCAGACGACGCCGGTGGCAGCGGCCAGCACGGAAAAAACGGTAAGCAGTCTGGAATACGCCAGAACCTATTATGTAAAGGTAAATAACGAGCCGGTACTGCCCTCCACCATCAAGGTAAACTATGCCGATGGCACGAGCGAGCAGAAGTCGGTTCAGTGGAGCGGCACGGGAGATACAACGCAGGCGGGCAACTTCACCAAGACCGGCACAATTGATGGAATTACAACAACGGCTTCTGTCCGTGTTGTGATGCTGGATTCTGTAGCGGCCCTGATGAACTATTCCTGCGCGGTTGCTGTCGGCGCGGCGGCGAACCTCCCGGCAACACGCCCCGCCATTACAGCCGATGGCCAAGTGCTGGATGCGTATTTCCCGGTAGAGTGGGATTCGGTTAATACTACGCAGCCGGGTCTCTATCCCGTGCAGGGACGCGCGTCTGTTTTTGGTCAGGATATGACTTTGACCGCTATGGTTCGTGTGTCCGAAGGCGAGATCCATAAGGGCAGCAATATGGCTCCGCGTGTCGTGGAACTGTACCATGGCACGGAGTCCGATAACGGAACCAATGCCCTACGCGTTATCTGCGATGAAAATACCAATGCAGACCAGTACTGGAGCGGACAAGGCGAAGTCAGGTTCCGCTACGATACGGCACAGAATATTAACGAAGTGAAGCTCTATCTGAAGGATACCGCGCCGAGCTCGCGCGATATGCACGTGGAGTGGTCGCCGGATGGATCGAGCTGGACGCCAATCGAGGCGGAAGTCAGCAATGAGGCCGGAGCGGGTATGACGATTCGCACCTACTCCTTTGACATTGTTTCGGCAGTCTGGATGAAACTGGTGTTTGATGCTCCTGTCAATCTGGTGGAAGCAGAACTGAACACCGGCATCCCCTCCTTTGCAATTGGCAGTGAGGCGGCTTTGTCCTCGTTGAACGTGAAGGGCCGTATTGCGGATCAGAACGCGTTGAGCGCCAATGTGTTTGGAACGCCGGATACAGATGTCACATTGCAGGACGTCACCGCTGTTGGAGTGGATAATGCTTCGATTACAATGTTGCCCGTACAGGATCAAGTGATTCGGCTTGTGCTGGAGTCAGAGGATCATTCGGCTCAGTCTACATTCCAGATCCTTCTGGGGAACACCTCGAGTACTGTAACTGATGCGTCCAGCGATGAACTGGACTACGACAGAAACAAAACCAGAGCTTCTGCAGGCAGTGAGAATGCAGATAATACGGCGCATACGGAAGGGCCGGCCAGCTATGCGGTGGATGGAAATGAGTCCACGATTTGGCACAGCAACTGGAATGCCGGTGCTGGCGATGCGGATCTGTCCGACAATCCAGAGTTGCGGTGGTTCATGCTAACGTTGGATGAAGCGACAGAACTAAACGCGCTGCGTTATTTGCCGCGTTCGGGTAACCAAGGTGCTTCAAACGGCAGAATACAGGATTACAGGATTGAAGTGAGCACCAGCGCACAAGGGCCGTGGGAAACGGTTGCGCAGGGAAGATGGCAAAATACGACCGGCTGGAAGATTGCTCCATTCACCAAGACGGTAACCGCGCAGTATGTGCGCCTCTGGGGTGATACTTCGTATGGTGATCAAGCCAATAAGTTTTTGTCTGCGGCAGAAATTCGAGTTTGCAAACCGGCCAGCGATCTGTTCACTTTGGCTGAGGTGACCTTACCGCAAGAGGCCTATGACTACACCGGAGAGGCGATCACGCCCGAGCCTACTGTGACATTGAAGTCCGGTGGCGCTGCGCTCGAAAAGGGTACGGATTACACGGTAACCTATGCCAACAATACAGAGCCGGGTATCGCGACTGTGACCATCACTGGCGCAGGCACTTACACAGGTATCATTGAGAAAACGTTTACCATCAATGCGGTGGACATCAATATTGAATCCTATGTGCCGATCGAGGTAAACACCGGCAAGGGCGTTGCTCCGCAGCTGCCCGGCACGGTTACGGCCAATATGTCGGCTGGCGGCCAGCGCGTCTTTGAAGTGATTTGGGCGGATATTGATCCGAGCCGATACGCAAAGCTGGGTGAGTTTGAGGTATACGGAACTGTGGTCGGACAGACGTTGCCTGTCACGGCGAACGTCGTTGTCAGCGGCATTACCGGCGTGGAGACCATCGCGCTTGTAACCATGCCAAACGTGGATCCCACGCTTCCGACGACGGTAAAGGTGTATCTGAGCAATGGTGAAACAAGCACTGCCAATGTCGAGTGGGAAGAGAAGCAGTACACAGGCAGCGCAGGCGATATTATCACGGTTTCGGGCACGGTAGACGGCACAGACCTGAAGGCTACTGCCACAGTGCGTCTGGTTGATATGACGGAATCTGCTACTAATCTGGCAAAGAATACCAGTGTCAACCTGAGCAGTGCTGCCAATGGCAGCTTGCCGTTGGCGATTGCATGGGTCAGCGCCGGCAATGATAACCCCTTTAGGGCAACCAATGGACAGAAGTCCTTCACGTCGAACGCCAGCAAGAACATCTGGTCCGATTGGGAAAGCGGCACTTACCACATGGATCAAAACTGGCTGGGCGTGATTTTCGGCAGTGGCGATACCGTGGAAAGCCAGTTGCTTCATAAGGTGTCCGTCGGATTCATGGAAGAGGACGGAACAGGCGCAAATAAGGTAAAACTTCCGGCAAGCTATAAGATTGAATACTACGTTGGACCGGAGGGCTTTGCCTATCAGACCAAGCTCAGCACCAACCAATTAAAAAATCAGGGCAACGGCTTTGTACGCAATTGGGATAATAGTAACCCGTTGAAGGATCCGAATAACTGGCGAGAGGTAACCTACACGGGAAGCGGAAAACCGGCCGTACCCGCGCTTGCTGGTAATGCCTTTAAGAATATGGTAGACATTACCTTCGAGCCGGTGGAAACGCAAATCATCCGAATCTCCCTGACGCCGCAGGCAAACCAGTGGGTTGGCATCGAGGAGTTTGAGGCGTACGGATACGATCCGGTTACGCTCAACAGCACCTTTGCTGTCAGCGACATCAAATTGGATGGCGTAGATAAACTGGGTGAGTTCAGCGGAAATACGCTGAATGTCAAGCTGGAAGCGGATGCGCAGATCCCGGTTATCACCGCTTCGGCCACCAACAATGCTTCTGTAACCGTGGTTCAGGCCTATGACCGCAACAGCACCGCGAAGGTGATCTTCAAGGCAGAGGACGGCACAGGGGAGCAAACGTATACCATCAACTTTACAGCGGATGAAGCAGCGTTACATCCGATTCAATACCAGCTGTATCACCTGACCGCAGATCCCAAGCCGATTGATGTGGCGGACGGTCAGCCCTTGCAAGCTACGCTGAAGGCGGATGCAGACTATCAGCTGCCGGATGCGATTCAGGTAAGAATGGGTGCTCAGGTCTTGAACGCAGGAACTGACTATACGTATGATAAGGCCAGCGGCCAGATCCGTATTGCAGCGGTTACCGACGGAGTAGTCATCATTGCGGACGCGATTCAGACAGGCAGCATACCGGTCGTGACCACCACGACGCTGGGCAGCGGCAAGGTGAACGAACCGTATTCCGAGAGTCTGTCAGCAACAGGCGAAACCCCAATCACTTGGAGCATTTCTTCCGGCAATCTGCCCGCGGGTCTGTCTCTGAG
>DXEF01000050.1 GCA_019115085.1 Candidatus Agathobaculum pullicola
CTGCCGTGATCGGGGTATCCGTCCCGCGGAAGGTCTCCCACTTGCGGGCACACTCGCCGGCGTGATACCGGCGGGCGTCCCGTTTGGACCAGTCATCCCACACGGAGGCGGGATACCCCGCCTCCTTCAGCCCCATGCCGACGCCCACCCACTCCTGGTAGGACAGGCTCATCGGCTCAATGTATTCCAGTGCCTGCTTCAGATCCAGCTCATTACGTTCCATTTATGCTCCTACATATTCGCTCGGTACAATATCATAGGGTACGCGCCAGCCGTTGGCCGCAATGCGGTCGATCAGGTGCTTTGCAGTCTCGAACTGCCATGCGCCGACATGCTGGAAGCCGCGACCCTCGAGGAGACGGATCTGCTTGGGGGTCGTCAGACCCTCTGCCCGGCGGGCGCTCAGCCGGTCGAGCAGCTTGGCAGCCTTGCCGGCGTTGTCGATCTCGTCTGGGAAGATGCCCCATTTTTCCAGCGCAGAAACCTGTTTGTCGCTTGGCGGCGCCATCTCCCAGCCGAATGCCGGAACGTAGCCGGACAGGTCCTCCGCCTGGATGGACATCTCGAACTGCAGCGGGTCGACCAGCTTGCGCTTGCGGCGCTTCATCTCATGCAGCTGCTTGGCCAGCGCTTCCTCGCGCGCGGCGACAACGTCGTCGCTTGCGGTCTTCTCTGCTTCCTCAATATCCACCGGGCAGCCCGCAGCCTCGATATTCTCGGTCATGCGCTGGGCGACCTCCTCGCTCTCGCAGATCAGGTGCGCAGGGTGGCACAGCTCGTGCCGCTCGGTATGCCACAGGAAATCCAGCAGGAGCAGGTGGTCCTTGCCCGGGAACAGGCGCGTGCCGCGGCCGACCATCTGGCTGTACAGGCTGCGCACCTTGGTCGGGCGCAGGACGACGATGCAGTCCACGCTCGGGCAGTCCCAGCCCTCGGTCAGCAGCATGGAGTTGCACAGCACGTTGTATTCCCCGCGCTCATAGGCTGCGAGGATCTCCGCGCGGTCCGGGCTTTCGCCGTTCACTTCCGCTGCGCGGAAGCCGTAGCCGTTCAAAATATCGCGGAATTTCTGCGAGGTCTTGACCAGCGGCAGGAATACGACGGTCTTGCGGTCCATGCAGGTTTTCGCCATCTCCTCTGCGATCTGATACAGGTACGGGTCAAGCGCCGTGCCGATGTCAGACGCCTTGAAGTCGCCCGACTGCATCCCCACGCCCGAAATATCGAGCTTCAGCGGAATAGTCAGCGCCTTGATCGGGCTGAGGTAGCCCTCGCGGATCGCCTTGGGCAGGGTGTATTCATAAGCAAGCGAGTCGAACACCGCGCCGAGGTTCCGCATATCGCCGCGGTCGGGCGTTGCGGTGACGCCCAGCACGCGGGCATCCCCGAAGTGTTCGAGAATGCGGCCGTAGCTGTCCGACACGGCGTGATGCGCCTCGTCAATGATGATGGTGTCAAAGTAATGCGGGTCAAAGCGCGAAAGCCGCTGCGGGCGCATGAGCGTCTGCACCGAACCGACCGTCACGCGGTACCAGCTGCCCAGGCAGCTCTCCTCCGCCTTTTCGGTCGCGCAGACAAGGCCGGTCGCTTTGCCGATCTTGTCCGCCGCCTGTTCAAGCAGCTCGCCGCGGTGCGCGAGGATCAGCACGCGGTCGCCCGCGCGGACGCGGTCCTCGGTGATCTTCGCGAACACGATGGTCTTGCCGCAGCCGGTCGGGAGCACGAGCAGGGTTTTGTCATGACCCTGCTCCCACTCCTGCTCGACCGCCTCGCGCGCCTGCTGCTGATACGGTCGAAGTTCCATAGCTTAAAACGCCCCCGGAGTAAAGCCGCCTGCCGGCGGTGCGGACGGTGCGCCGATCGGATCGAGGAACTCGTCTACGTCGTTCGCCTCGCGGTCGACGCTGTTACGGTCCTTGTAAGTATGCTTGGTGATCTTGCAGCGGCCGGAGCGACCGGCAACTGCGGCCCAGTTCATGCGCAGCTTTTCGCCGTGCTGGCGCAGGCCGAGAGAGGTGAAAAACTGGCACAGCTTCCACTCGAAGCGGGTGTGCAGGAACAGGTTGACGTTCATCGGCACCGGGCCTTCGGGCGCATTGATCTGCAAATGCACGATCGCCTGCGGGCAGGGCGGCACCTTTTCCGACCCGGCGAAGCGGGCACGCTCAAAGCTCTGCACGGTGAACGGGTATTCGCCGGGCTCCAGCACAACGCGCGGGGAGCCTTCGTTTTCAATCTCATCTTCCCAACCGAGCTCACGGCCGGGATCGTTCATGTTGTTCATAGTGATTGACCTCCTTATCGGTTCTGTCAGTTGATTGCAAACGGGATCTTTTCACGCTCCTGCAAAATGACCTGATACAGCTGGTCCCACGCGCCGATCAGGCAGCCGTCAATAAACTCCCGCGGGTAATCGGTGATCTCCATACCGAGCGGGAAATAGCCCTTGGCCGATACGGCGGTCTGGATGTCGGTCGCGGTGACATGGTTGGCACGCATCAGGTCAGCCAGCGCCTGTGGGATGCCGTCCGGGATGTCAGGGACAAAATCGTCCGCAGGCGCGGGCGGCGCAGGTTCGGCAGTTTCCGCAGACGCAGGTGCAGAAGCATCCCCTACTGTCTGCGGCGGATCGGGTGGCGGATTGACCGTAGCCGGTTCACTCTGCGGCGCGGGTTCAGAAATAGGCTGCTTTTCCGGGCAGGACGCCTCCACGATGCCCGCGATTTCGGAATACTGGAACGGCAGCTCGGGCGCAAGGCCGAAGCGGTTCTTTGCATCCCAGCACGGGTGGTGCGTCGTGTACATCCGGCGCTCGCCGCCCTGCCCCTTGACCTTGCCGCCCTCGGTCTTGACCGCATAAGTCTTGTAATTCGCGAACAACACGAGGTCGGCCCACTCTCGGATCATTGGCGCGACCTTTTTGGTTGTTTTCATTTCCCAATGGTCAAATGCTCCCAGCTCATCCGGCAGTTCAACCTTCCGCAGACAGGCATGAGCCGTCATCACAACATGGACGCCTCTTTCTGTGACTTCTGAAAGAAGGTTGAGCAGTTTGCCAAATTCATCTGCGCTGTATTGATAACCGCGTCCATATCCCGGATCTTCAATCCCTGACCATTTTTTACGGGCACACAAATCGGCGATTTCAAGCTGTTCTGCCCAATCGGCAGTATCTATCACAAGAGTTTTGCAGCAGTTGGGGTTTTGAACGACGTACCGTACTTCCTGCAAAAGCATCTGCCATGAAGTCGGCTTGTCAAACCGCGCAATATCCAGATTCTTTGTGCTCCCCTCAGTGTCGATAAATAATGGAGCTGGGAACTGAGAAGCAAAAGTACTTTTCCCGATGCCCTCTACGCCATACAGCACGACTTTCAAAGGGGATGGAATTTTTCCTTTCGTAATGTTCATGATGTGCGTTTCCTCCTGTTATTTGCCTGTGCCGCAAGACTGACCCACCGGCAATTGGATGGCATATAGCCCTTATTGTTATTAATGCGGTCAATCGTACATTGGCCAAAAGGTGCTGCAGGGTCATATCCATGCGCCATCGCCCATGTATAAAATGATTCAAATTCATTCCACTCAGCGCATACGTGAATACCGCGTCCTCCGTAGTCTGGATAGGATTTATCGTTCGTATTATTGCAGCGTTGACGCATTGCCTTCCAGATAGCATACAGTCTGGTTTTGCTTTGCCCATGAACAGTCATCTGTGCGCCTCTTGCCTGCGCTGCTGCGGCAGCGCGACAAGCTGCTTGTTCTTTTCTTAAGCAACCGCAGCTTTGTACCTTGCCTTGGCGCAGATCATTTACGCTTACAATCTTTTTCCGCCCACATTCACAAGTGCAAAGCCACTGAACATGCCCTGATTTTGAACCGACGGTGTATTTTGCGATGAGTCGCCCAAAATGCTGACCAGCTATATCTACAGTAGCGGGCATTAAAATTCACCTGACTTCCATGTATTCTGCTTAGGTTCGGCAGGTACGGGGCGTTCCGCGCCCTGCACATAGCCGTCCTCGATAATGATCGAGCATTCGCCGCCCGTCGAAACGCGGGTCGCGATCGCCTGCAGGCCCTCGGATTCCAGCCATGCGCCGAACTCGCGAAGCGTGGTAAGGTCCATCTGCTCCAGTTTGTCCAGCAGCACGAACCCGCACTGCGGTTTGAGGCAGCGCACGATCGCCGTTGCAACGCGCAGCTGGTCGCTGCCGGACATGTTGTCCCACCGCTGCCCTTGATAGGTCAGCGCGCCATCCTCGACGCCAAGCCCGCGGAGCGGCAGGTGCGCGCCGTCCAGCAGATCGCGTTTGGCTTGCCGAGTCTTTTCCAGTTCAGCGGTCAGCGCGTCATACTGCTCACGATAGCCGCGCGCGTCCTCCTCGGCCTTCTCGCGGTTCAGGTTGTCGCGCACCTTGGCGTTGATCGTCTCGATGTCGCGGATGCTGCGTTCCAGCTCCTCGGTGGATTCGTCGTGCAGCTGCTCCGCGGACTTGCGGGCGGTCTCAAGGTCCGCCGACTTCGCGGCCAGCTCCTCCTGAGCGGTGTTCATCTGCATTGCCAGATCGGATACCTTGGCCTGCAGCGTCTCCACCTGCCGTGCGATAATCTCTACCATTGCCCGCTTACGCTGGTTCTCCCCGTTGCGCGCGAGGATGTCCTGCTGCTGCGCGATCAGGTCGCTGGCCGAGATCAGATCCTTGGGAGCATCCGGCCAGAAGGCCTGTTCCTTGGCATACTTGGCCTTCTGATCTGCGATCTGGCCGATGGCGTGGCGCTGGTTGTAAAGCTCCTGTTCCTTATGTTCGAGCACGACGAGCTGATCCCCTACGCCGATGATCTGCAGCAGCGTGTCCGCTTTCTCGCGGTCGCTCATCTGCATGAACCGCGGCAGATCGAGTGCGAGCTGTTCGATAAAGGCGTTGAGCAGCTGCTGCCCTGCCTTGTTGCCCGATGGGTCAGTGACAGTGAGCGCGCTGTTCTTGCCCTTACGCTCTACAGTGATGCCGTTCGACAGCGTGACCTTGAGGTGCGGCGGAGACGCTGAGCCCTCGCGTGCAGCCTGCGATGGCCGGAAGCGATCCCCGCCCAGCGCCCATGCGAGCGCGTCCAGCACCGAGGTCTTGCCCTGGTTGTTGTCCCCGCCGATGATAGTCAGGCCGGCAGCGGTAGGTGCCACCTTGACCGCGCGGATGCGCTTGACGTTTTCTGCTTCCAGACTGGTGATCTTGATTGAATTGGATTTGTCCATGATGTATCCTCTCCTTAATCGTTACGCAGCATTGCCTTGAGGGCGTCGATCGAGATACCGGCCTTAACAGCAGAGCTGATGTCGGCGGCCGAGAACCCCTGCTTCTGATCCCGCACCATTGCGCAACGCGGCGTCGTGATATCAAACGCCCAGGCAGGCGACTCCGGATCGGCCACCGCCTGCACGATCATACGGCGGAACGCTTTTGCCGCATTCTGATCCTCCGCAGCGATCTGGGCATACAGTGAGCCAATCGCCGCGGCGAACTCGGCGGCTACGGTCTTGATACTGCCGGCTGCCGTCACAGCGGTCTGGTTCCCAACAGAGTTGATCTTCAGCATTGACAAGTTTCCTCCTTGATTGTATTATGAAGTTGAACTATTTTGGTTTGCCGCCGACGGAGTGCCAGCTCCGGAAGCGGCTTTTTTTATTCATCCGCATCGACCTTGGCCAGAGCAATAGCGGCTGCGATCTGCGCCCAGGGCTGCACTATATTCGGTACCTTGCGGATCTCCGGAAGCATCGAGGTCAGCCATGTGTCGATGAAAGCCAGTGTCTTACGCCAGATCTGGGCTGCACGAATACCATCGTCGCAGTCTGCAATCGCAATGGTCAGTGCCTGCAGCGAGATCCGGTCGATCAGTGTACGGTCATCATCGTTGAGCATGACGTTCACACTGGCCGGGTCATCGCCCCCAAAGCTACCGACTGAGACGGGAGTAGGCATCGTGTTGCTTTGCAGGATCTTCCCGTCTTTGCCCAGCACTGCAGGTGGCTTTCCCTGCGAAATCCGGCGATCATTGTACTTCTCGAGCAGGACGTCGACCTCATATAACGACGTAGTGCCCATCGCCTCAGCGACTTCATCTACGCTATGTCCACCTTCCTTGAACATCTGAAACGCGATCTGTTTCTGCTCTTCATGTTTATGGGACATTGCTTCTTCCAGCGGGCTTCTGATTTTATTTTCATTCATCAGGCTCCCCTCCTTTCTTTGATTTTGTCGAGCCGCGCGACCCGCTCTGCCCTACGCTGCCGGCGGCGGTCGTCACGGTACAGCCTCATGGTGAGCTGGTACAGAATCACCCCGCCCAGCAGCAGGGCCGGTGCCAGCGCTGCGTACAGTCCCAGCGGCAGCGCACCGCTCTCACAGTACCCGGTGGCCGACAGCAGCGCCAGGGCATCCAGCCCGCAGGCCGCGCCTGCGATGTGGTGCCGTTTGATCCGGCGGTAATCAAGTGGCATCATCTGAAATCCCCTCCTCCATAAATTTGTCGAACGCCTTCTTTGGGATCACGCAGTGGATCCGGCCGCTCGGCTGACGGAACGCGAATCCAAATGTGACCTGTTTGGTCTTGATCAGATTCCGCAATGTCTGCTGATCAATTCCCATACGCCGTGCGCATTCAACTACGGTATATGTTTCTGACATAGGGTTGTCCTCCTTCCTAAAATTACGGTATGCCGTGTCGGCCTGTCCGCGGGCTTGTCCCCTTCTAAAGCTTTTCTCCTACAATGCCGTCTTGTTCTTCCATGCCTCATCTGTTAAAATAAGGGAAAGAAGGAGGTGAAATAATGAATATCGCATCACTCAAAAAATCTGTAATTCTAGGCATGGCAAATGCAACAACAGTTGACATGTTCAAAGAAAACTCTGTCATTCTATTGACAGCCGCCGGAATGATATCCGGCAAACTAATCGAAAAAAGTGATCTTGAATCCTTTGATCAAACGGATAAGAGTGCTTTAAGTACATTTACTGTTTCCACTATTACGCAGAAAAGCAAAGAGGAATTTGATAAGCAATCTGACTCTGAGCTCAATGTGACTGGAAATGATGGATACATTATCTTGAAAGATGTTCATGTAACAAATGTTTCAGGCCAGACAATGTTCTTTAGTGCACTTACCGTGTTTTTCGACCAAATCATAGGGGTCACACTTGGAAGTGTCCAAGTCAACAACTAACCTATCTCGCCGCTCTTGTACCGCTAATACAAGGGCGGCGATCTCTTTTGGCGTACCATTGATAGTAACTTTCACCATTCACACTCCTTTCTCTGAAGTCCTCTTTATCGGACTTACGTTGTGGTATGCTGTTCCTGCTCGGAGATCAATTTGTTGACTGCTTCGGTGAAGCGATGTTCCGCGTCCGGCGGCTCGCGATGACCATTAAGGACCATACTCACATAGCGATCTGTGACACCCATTTCATCACCAAGCATTTTGTTGGTAATTTTATGGACGTGCATCAAACCAACTAAATTCCCCGTCCATTCTTTAGGCAACTTTTTTCAACTCCTTTCGATATATGGGTTGAAAATTAGGAACAAAGGTGTTATTCTTGTATTGCAGATACATCATTCACATTCGTTCCCGTTTTTCAACCTCGTGACCTCATTATAGTTCACGTTTTTCACCATGTCAACACAAATTGTTGAATATCGGGAACTTTGTCATTGTGCACAAAGATAATGAGGTGTTATTGTGTTCTATGAACGATTCAAAGCGCTTTGTGAGAGAAAAGGGGTTTCTCCGTCGAGAGCGGCAATCGAAGCTGGCATTAGTAAGTCTCTTGTTTCAAAGTGGAAAGCGAACGAAAGCAAAGAGCCATCCCCGGAAGTACTTCGCAAATTGGCGGATTATTTCGGCATTTCTCCGTTTGAGGTCCTGGAAGATTTACCGAAAAAAGAAAAGCCCCTCGTCAACGATGACGAAGAGCTTACCGAATATTTGGAGCAGCTGCGCACACGACCGGAACTGAAAATGATGTTCCAGCTCACAAAGGACGCAACCAAAGAAGACGTTGAAAAAGCAGTAAAGGTGATCGAGGCAATGTTGGGAAAGGACTGATCGGATGACCCCTGAAATCTTTGCTCGGCTGGCTCCGCTGCCTGCAAAGGTTAAAGCTGTCGTTGTAACAGACGACTATATGGTGTTCACGATTTTCGTGAGTGAGTATTTATGCGAGGAAAGCCGCAGGAAGGCTCTGATACACGAACTTCGGCACATCTATGAGGATCACTTCACGAACGAAGTTATCCCTATCGCACAGCTTGAGCGGCTGGCCGATCAAATAGAAAAAAGACCGCCAAGGCTCCTACCCCTCGACGGTCTTACGGAAAGTACGATATGACATGCACACTCTCCAAATACATTATACAAAATTGGCACTATTTGTCAATCAAGGAGGGGCAATAGAATATGAAAAAACGAGTTTTGACAATGCTCTTTGCTGCATTTTTGATATTGCCAATTTTCGGATGCAGTAACGATCAGATGGAAAGCGACACTCTGGAATATGCTGATTCAGCATTTATGTCTGATCTAAGTGAGTCCCTTATGGATAGGTGGGACGAAGCTGCTAAATTAGATCAATCAGGTTACGATCCATACTCTAAAGAATACCAGGAAGATCTTATCGCTCTTATTGATATTGAATTAAACAACATTTCGGAGTATCGATCTGCCACATTTGAGGATCGAAATTTACAAGAAGCCGCCATTTCCTACATCAACATTCTTGAGGATACCAAGGAAGCCGCAAATCTGCTTACAATCGATTATGAGGACTATTCTCTCAAGTGGACAGAATCCTATAACGAGCGTTCGAAAGCAATTGCTGAATTTGCAAGCGATTTCGGTCTTACCGTAGACGAGGCTCACCAATCAGAATTGAATGATTTTATCGGAACAGCTCAACAGATAGAAGATGATGAGGCTTTACAGGAAAAAGTCAACAACATGCTTGCCGGTTTGCAGTTTTCGGCCACAGAACAATCCGGATCATATGTTACTTACTCTGCTACATTAACAAATAATACCGGGGCAGACTTTGCTTATATAAATATGACAATTGATCTGATTGACGAAAATGAGCTCATTCTTGAACAGGCATATTGCAATGTTGGGGTTTTGGCCGATGGCAAAAGTATTCTTCTCGAGTTTGTGAGCGATAAGCAATTTGCAGCCTACCAAATTCATGCGGATTATGATTTCCAGCGGTAACTGACTTATTCTCCCAAACATAAAAAATCCCGCCCCGGTGTTGGCGCACCAGAGCGGGACGGGGTACTGATAAACTTTGGACGGTCAATCAGTACCCCTATTTTACCACACTTTTTTACGGTAAGAAAGGGGTTTTTCTATTATGAACGGAAGTTTTCGAAAGAAGCCAAACGGCAGCTGGGAATTGCGTGTATGGATTGACATGCCGGATGGCAGCCACATTCAGAAATCGTTTTGCCGACGGACAAAAGCGTTGGCCAAGGCCGCTTACGAAGAATTTATCGAAAAAGGAAAACAACAAAAGGAATCTCGGCAGACAGTGGAGGGCTGGGGAAAAGAATGGCTTGAACTCAAGAGAGGCTCAGTTTCTTATCGCACCTATGCCAACTACGAATTATACTGCAACAAATATGTGCTCCCGGCTATAGGGAAAAAGCAGATCGCAAAGGTCACCCCGGCAGATATTGAGCATTTAATGGGGCGGGCATCGCATCTTAGCAAAAGTGCCAGGCATCACATTTTCATTACGGTAGATCAGATTATGAAAAGCGCAGTTAGAAATGGCTTGCGGCAACAGAATCCGTGCGAGGGTCTCTCAGTCAAAGCTGAAGCACCGCTCAAAAAGATCGAATGGTTTTCTCTCGATGAGATCCAGACCATTATAAAAAATCTGGACAAACCGTTCGGCGTTGCTATTGCGTTGATGCTGTATACCGGCTTACGGTCTGAAGAAATCATGGGGCTCCGTTGGGGAGATATCAATCAGAAAGAAAAAACCATCACCGTCCGCCGTGCAGTAACCCGCGTCGCAAAGGGCGAATTTCTGCCCGTAGAGCGATCCAAAAATGACAAGGTACGTATTGTTACCTATGGGGATGAACTCGCCATGTGGCTCAAATCTGCGCCCAAAACAAGCATATACGTTGTACCCGCCATTCGGAGCGGTGGTTATATGACACCCGGTTCCTTCCGGCGGCAGTATGATAAGTTCTTTTCCGACCTGCCCATCCGAAAGCTGTCGCCGCACAAACTCCGTCACACCTATGCGACCTACTTGATTAAGGGCGGTGCAGAGCTGCGGGCCGTGCAGACGTTGCTGGGGCATTCTTCTGTCAGAGTAACAGAGATCTATACTCATGTCGATACAAGCGATCAGCGCCGCGCTACGCAGAAGCTCGCTTATGCGGACAGCTAAAATCGGCCCGTTTTTATTCCCTTGTCTTTTCCCTTATTTGCCCCGGCTTTTCCCTTTTTGCCCCGTTTTACGGCGACTTTTTCGGAAAATCGAATCTTGCTGAAATAGGAACTTTTTTCAACGCAAAAGAAGAAAAGCACTCCGTTTGGAGTGCTTTTCACAACTGGTGGGAGGTGGTGGATTCGAACCACCGAAGTCATAGACGACAGATTTACAGTCTGTTCCCTTTGGCCACTCGGGAAACCTCCCATATGCAATTGTGGAACTTGCAAAAACATGTGGAGCTGGTGGACGGACTTGAACCCCCGACCTGCTGATTACAAATCAGCTGCTCTACCAACTGAGCTACACCAGCGTTTCGCAAGTCTTGTCTGTCTCAGCGACTTGTTTATAATAACACACTGCCACCCATCTGTCAACACTTTTTTCGATTTTTATTTTCCGACGAAAGTTGTAATATTAAAGGTAACAAGAGGACTTAATCTTGTTACCTGATTTTTTTGCTCGAGAGAAGCAGAAATTTTGCAGGAATAA
>DXEF01000051.1 GCA_019115085.1 Candidatus Agathobaculum pullicola
TGATTGAGCGGGAATTGGGCGTTTCAGTCATTAGCCGGGGGACCGAGCTAAAGGTTTCGGGCGAGACGGCGGATGTGGAGACAGCATCGCATACCATAGAGGCGCTGGTCTCCATGGCGGCGCGCGGGGACGCGATTGGCACGCAGACCGTGCAGTATGTCATCGGACTGGCGCGCGATGGCCGTGAGGCCGAGGTGCACACCATGAGCCGCGATGTGCTGTGCATCACGGCCAAGGGTAAGCCAATTAAAGCTAAAACCCTCGGCCAGAAACGGTATATGGAAGCGATTCGTAAAAATACCATCGTCATGGGCGTCGGCCCTGCGGGTACGGGCAAGACCTATCTTGCCGTGGCCGCAGCGGTCGCGGCCTTCCGGGACAAGCAGGTGTCCCGTATCATCCTGACACGTCCCGCGGTCGAGGCGGGCGAAAAGCTGGGCTTCCTGCCCGGCGACCTGCAAAGCAAGGTCGACCCCTATCTTCGTCCGCTGTATGACGGCCTGTTTGATATGCTCGGCGCGGAAAACTTCGCCAAGTATCAGGAGCGCGGCTCAATCGAGGTGGCGCCGCTGGCCTACATGCGCGGCCGTACGTTGGATGACAGCTTTATCATTTTGGACGAGGCGCAGAACACGACCCCGGAGCAGATGAAAATGTTTCTGACCCGTCTGGGGTTTGGTTCGCAGGCAGTCATCACGGGCGATATTACGCAGATCGACCTACCGGATGGCAAGCAGTCCGGTCTTAAAGAAGCGCTGCGCGTGCTCGACGGTGTGGAAGGCATTGCTCAGTGCTATCTGACCGAAAAGGACGTGGTGCGGCATGAGCTGGTGCAGCGCATTGTCAAGGCGTATGCGGACTACGAGGGGAAAAAGGGCAGGAGTAAGGCACCGGATAGCAAGCATCCGGCTTTCCGCCGAAAAGGGGAAAAACGATGAGCCATCAAATCAAAATCGGGTTTGAAACCGAAGTGGAGGATGCGCAGGCGGTAGATGAACTCATTCGCACCTGTGCAAAACGTGTACTCGAAAGCGAGAAGGTGCCGTTTGATGCGGAAATCGACGTGACCGTCGTAGATGCAGACGAGATTCGGCGGCTCAACGCGGAATATCGTGACAAGGATGCAGTGACCGATGTGCTGTCCTTCCCGATGTATGATTTTTTGAACGGTGCGCCGCAGGAGGAACTCGAAGCCGAGCCGGACTCGGGCTGCGTGATGCTGGGTGATATGATTCTGTGCTACACACGCGCGGTCGAGCAGGCCGCGCAGTTTGGTCATTCGCCCGCACGCGAGTGTGGATACCTGACGACCCATTCCGTGCTGCATTTGCTGGGCTATGATCATGAGCGCAACGACGAGGACACGCGCCTGATGCGCGCCAAAGAGGAGGACAACCTTTCCTTCCTCGGACTGACCAGAGAGAATTGATATGGGAAAGAATATCCGAAAACTGCATGAGAGCTTCCAGAACGCGCTGCGCGGGTTGGGGCTGTGCATCCATGGGGAACGAAACTTCCGCGTGCATATGGTCGCAGCCTTTTATGTGACGATTTTTGCGGTGATGGGTCGTGCAAGCGCAGTGGAGGCGGCGATTTTGTGCATCTGCTTTGGCCTTACCATGGGAGCGGAGCTGATGAACACCGCTATTGAGCGGCTATGCGACCGGCAGGCCAGCGGATACGACGGTTTTGTTCGCAACGCCAAGGATATTGCGGCGGCGGGCGTGTTTGTGTGCGCAGTGGCGTGTGCAGCGGTCGGCGTGTGCGTCTTTTTGGGCAGAGGAGTATTGTGGATAGCTGTACGGTTTTTGCTGGCGCATCTTTGGGCGTTGGTGGTGCTGCTGGTGACTGTACCGGCTGCACTTTGGTTTATATTTCATTATGGGAGAATACAATGAGCAAGATTACAAAAACCGCGGTCGTCTCGGTGGTCGGCCGCCCGAATGTCGGCAAATCCACGCTGACCAATAAGCTGGTGGGGCAGAAGGTTGCCATCGTTTCCAGCAAACCGCAGACCACGCGCACCCGTATTACAGGCGTGCTCAGCCGTGGGGATACGCAGTATGTTCTTCTGGATACCCCGGGTTTGCATAGGCCGCGGTCCCGTCTGGGGGACTACATGTGTAAAGTTGTGACCGATACCGTGTCCGAGGTGGATGTGGCGGCGCTGGTGGTTGAGCCGATTGCCAACATCGGCCCGGCAGAGGAGAGTCTTATCCAGCAGATCAAGCAGCATCACATGCCCTCTATTCTGGTCATCAATAAAATTGATACAGTCAAAAAAGAGGAGTTGCTTGCTGTCATTGCGGCCTATGCCGCGGCACATGATTTTGACGCGGTGGTGCCGATTTCGGCGCGCACGGGTGAAGGACTGAATGACTTTTTGTCCGAGGTGGACAAATATGCGATTGAAGGCCCGCAGCTGTTTCCGGATGATATGGTATCCGATCAGCCGGAGCGGCAGCTTGTGGCTGAAATTGTGCGCGAAAAAATGCTGCGTTTGCTTGACCGGGAGGTGCCGCACGGTGTTGCTGTCGGCATTGAGCGATGGCACGAGCGTGAGGACGGTTTGATTGAAATTAACGCTGTCATTTACTGTGAAAAGAACAGCCATAAGGGGATTATCATTGGCAAACAGGGCGCGATGCTCAAAGAAATCGGTCGTCAGGCTCGCGCAGATATCGAGCGTATGCTTGATGCGAAGGTGTTCCTTGAGCTGTGGGTCAAGGTCAAGGAGGGCTGGCGCAACAATCAGTACCAAATGCGCAACTTCGGCTACGAGGATCAGTAAATGGCAGAGGTCAGGCTGCGCGCGCTTATTTTGCGTGAGGTAGATTTCGGTGATTTCGACCGCTATCTGACCGTGCTGACCGAATACGGGCGCAAAAGCGAGATTCTGTACAAAAACGCGCGGCGGGGCAAAAAACAGAACCCTGCCTCGCGGCAGTTTTGCTATTCCGAGCTGATTTTGTCCGATCGGGGAGGAAAATACGCCTTGCGGGATGCCGATTTGGTGCATTCGTTTTTCTCGCTCGCGCAAGACATTGAGCGGTATGCGCTTGCATGCTATTTGGCTGAATTGGCCGGCGCGGTGACGGGGCCGGATGAGGACAATCCTGTGGTCAGCCGTCTGTTGCTACACGCGCTGCATGCGCTGGAGGGGAAAAAGCGCGATCCCGCGCTGGTTAAAGCTGCGTTGGAATGGCGTGTGCTGGCGGAAAACGGATATGCGCCTGACCTTGTGGATTGTGGCGTGTGCGGTCAGCCGATTGCGCAGCCGCCGGTATGTTTTTCCGTCCGTGCGGGTACGGCGGCGGACGCGAAGTGTGCTGCGCGCGTCGGTGGGTATGAGCGTCTTACGGACGGAACGCTGCGCGCGATTTTGCATGTTCTGTCGGCCGATCCACAGAAAGTTTACGCCTTTGCCCTTGCCGACGCGGCAAGAGAGCAGTTTTGTCGTATGGCAGAAGCGTATGCGCAATACCACTTTGGCCGTGGGTTTGACAGTTTGGTATTTTACCGCTCGCTCCAGCCGAAAGGGGAAAAACCATGATCGTAAGAAAGAATATGTCGGTAAAGCAGACCTCCTTGCGCATTTCGGTATATATGCAGCTTGCACTCGATGGCATTGCGGCGGTAGTTTTTCTGCTTAGCTGGCTTGCAAGCATAAAACCGTATGTCGTAATACTGGGGCTGATGCTGCTTTCGTTGGCTAACACGTTTTTGTGCGGCCATTATCTGCTGCGCGACCTTAAGCGGCATTTGCCGAATGAGGAGTATCAGCGCCTTGCCGCACGATACTTTCCTTATGGCAGCCATTGGCTGTGGGTGCTGCTGCAATACAGGCAGCTTCGCGATATGACCGGCGAAACGGGCCGCTTGTTTTTGCGTATTTGGCTGCGGACGATGGGCCTGATTGCAGGCTCTATGCTGGGGATTTATCTGCTGTTTTTGCTGCTGATGTTTTTGTTGTGAAACCTTGCTTTTGGAGAGGAATCTATGAATAAATTAGGCGAAAAATCCTTAAAAACACTGGAATACTATGAGATCTTAGAGCGCCTTGCGGCGCAGGCTGCGTCGGACGCGGCGAAAGAGAAATGCCGCGCGCTGCGGCCGCTGGATGACCATGAGCAGGCGCAGATTTGGATGGACCAGACAACAGATGCGAAAAACCGTATGGTGCGGCACGGCAGTCCGTCGTTTGGCGGTATTCGTGCAGTGGGCGCGATTTTGCAGCGCGCCGACCGCGGCGGTACGCTCAACCCGCGCGAGCTGCTCGATGTCGCGAGTCTGTTGCAAACCGCGCGCCGCGCGCTGGTATATGATGCCGAGCAGGAGGAAAAGACCGCGCTCACGCCGATTTTCGGTCTGCTGTCCGGAAACCGTGCGCTGGAGGAGGCTATCACGACCGCAATTGTATCCGAGGAGGAGATTGCGGACGGCGCTTCTCCGGAATTGCTGTCTATCCGCCGCGAACTGCGGCGTATTTCAGGTAAAGTGCGTGAGACACTCAACCGACTGATTTCGGGTGAACGGTCAAAATATTTGCAGGAAACTATCATCACCCAGCGAAACGGGCGTTTTGTCGTACCGGTTAAGGCGGAGCATCGCGGTGATATCCCGGGTTTGGTACATGATACCTCATCCACCGGCGCGACCGTGTTCGTCGAGCCGCAGCAGGTGGTGGAAATCAATAATCAGATTAAGGTGCTTGAAGGCCGCGAGGAGGCTGAGATTGAGCGTATCCTCGCAGAGCTGTCCGGCGAGGTGGCGGGATATAAAAACGCGATTGAGCAGGATTTTGATGCTCTGGTATCGCTTGATTTTGTGTTTGCGCGGGCGAAGCTCTCGTGTGAGATGAACGCTGCCGCACCCATCCTTGCGGGAGGGAACGGCCGCTGCCGTTTGCTGCGTGCGCGGCATCCGCTGCTCGATAAAGACAAGGCGGTGCCGATTGACATTGCTATTGGCGGCGAGTACGACACGCTGGTTATCACCGGTCCGAACACGGGCGGCAAAACCGTGTCGCTTAAGACACTGGGACTGCTGTCGCTCATGGCGGCTTCCGGTTTGCATATTCCGGCAAACGAGCAGTCTGAAATCGCGCTGTTTGAGCATGTTTATGCCGATATAGGAGACGAACAGAGCATTGAGCAGTCCCTGTCTACCTTCTCTGCGCACATGAAAACCATTGTATCCATCATGGACTGTTGCGCACAGGGGGATTTGGTGCTGTTTGACGAGTTGGGTGCGGGCACCGACCCGGTCGAGGGTGCGGCCCTTGCGGTTGCGGTGATTGGATACGCGCGCCAGATGGGCGCGTGTGTGGCGGCGACAACACATTATGCGGAGCTGAAAACTTTTGCGCTCACGACTGACGGCGTGGAAAACGCCTCGTGTGAGTTTAATGTACAGTCCTTGCAGCCGACCTATCGGTTGCTGACCGGTATTCCCGGCAAATCCAATGCGTTTGCTATTGCCGCGCGGCTGGGGCTTCAGCCGACCATCATTGAGCGGGCAAAGGAGCAGGTTTCGACCGAGGACGCGCGCTTTGAGGACGTGCTGGCAGAACTGGAGCGTGAGCGCCGCCGGGTGGAACAGATGCGGGAGGAAGCCGCCAAAATGCGTTCGGCAGCCCAGTCCGAGCGCGATAAGATGCGCGCAGAGCGCGACGCGGCCGAACAGCGCGCGGATAAGCTGCTGGAAAGCGCACGTAGTCAGGCCGATCGTATTCTGAAGGATGCGCGCATGACGGCGGAAACTGTATTTGACGAGCTGGAAGACTTGAAAAAGAAGTCGCAGAAGAAAAACGCAGACCAGAATCTTGCTGCGGCCAAAGCTGCGCTGCGGGGCGTCATCACACAAACTGAAAACGAGCAGCGCCGCGGGGTGCAGAAGCGCGTGGTCGAAGCGGATGAGCAGCGCCCGGTCAAAAAGGGTGACAGGGTACGTTTGTTGAATGTCGGCGGAGTGTTGGCGGATGTGCTTGCGCCTGCCGACAAGAGCGGTAATGTACAGGTGCAGGCCGGTCCGATGAAAATGACGGTCAAGGCAAACGAATTGCGCCTGGTAGAAGAAAACAAACCGGCGAAAAAGCCTGCGCCGCAGCCGCGCCGCAGTGCGCCCGCGCGGGAGCTAAACCTGCGGTCGGCGGCAAGCGAGGTAGATGTGCGCGGGATGAGCGCGGAGGAGGCACTGTTTGAGGTGGACAATTTCCTGTCTCGTGCAATCATGGCGGGATTGCCTTCGGTCACGGTCATTCATGGTAAGGGAACAGGTGTGCTGCGAAATGCGGTGCAGCAGCATCTCAGGAGCAATAAGCGCGTTAAAAGCGTGCGCAGCGGCGTGTACGGAGAAGGCGAGCAGGGTGTGACGATCGTGGAGCTTCGGTGAAACCGGTTTCGGCGGGTGCGTGAAAAATGGAACATCCTTTCGCGTAAAACCGTCATACAGGGCAAAATGCCATATATTTTGACGAAATGCAAGAAAAATTTCATCAAAAACGCAAATGACGCAAGGGGAAAAGGCCCTTGACGAAATCGACAAAAGAGGATAGACTATATATATCGGATTTGAAGAAATAGGAGCGATGCAGATTATGTATTCGAAAGAGGTACAGGTTACCAATCAGGTAGGCTTATATGCCCGTCCCGCAACTTTTTTTATTCAGAAGGCGAATGAGTTCAAGTCGACGATTCTGGTGGAGAAGGAAGAGCGCCGCGTCAATGCGAAGAGCTTGCTCGGCATTCTGTCTCTGGGCATTACCAAGGGCACTACCATCAACCTGATCGCGGACGGCCCGGACGAAGAAGAGGCTGTTTCTGCCCTGATTGAGTTGATTACGTCCAATTTTACCGACTAAGTTATCGCATCCTGAGAAAAAGCGCCGAATTGATCGGCGCTTTTTTTATCGAAGGGCTTGGCAGCGAAAAGGAGGCGGCTTGCCATGACAAGAGAACAACTCAAAGAGCGTGTGCGCCGCTTGCCGATGCAGCCGGGCGTGTATCTGCACAAGGACAAAACCGGTAAGGTGATTTATGTCGGCAAGGCTAAGCTGCTGCGTAATCGTGTATCCAACTATTTTCAGCCGCCCGAGCGGCTCAATGCCAAAACCAGGCAGTTGGTCAGCCATATTGATGATTTCGATATTATTGTGACCGAAAGTGAGTTCGAAGCGCTGGTTTTGGAAAACTCGATGATAAAAAAGTACAAGCCTAAGTATAATATCCTTTTGAAGGATGACAAGGGCTATCCGTATATTCGGTTAAATACGGACGCGCCTTATCCAGCTTTTACCGTTGTTTCCCGACCGGGGCATGATGGCGCGCGCTATTTCGGCCCCTATCCGGGCCGCGTGGCGGCGCGTCGTGCGATTGATACGATCAGCGAAGCGCTATTGCTCAAAACCTGTTCGCGAGTCTTTCCACGCGATATCGGCAAGGATCGCCCGTGTCTCAATCTGCATTTGGGACGCTGCTGCGCGCCTTGCACGGGCAAGGTCAGCTCGGAGGAATACCATGCGCTGATCCATCAGGCGGTTGCATTGTTTGAGGGCAATGCAAAACAGTTGGAAAAAGATTTGACCGAAAAGATGAACGAAGCGGCGGAGGAATTGCAGTTCGAGCGCGCGGCAATGCTGCGCGATCGGTTGCGTGCGGTGCAAAAGCTGGGCACACGACAGCATGTGGTTGCGGGCGCATTTGCTGAGTTGGACGTGATTGCGTTCGTGCAGGGACAGACGCGTGCGTGTGTTTGTGTGTTGCACTATGCGGGCGGCGCCTTACAGGATAAGGAATATACGCTGTTTCACTTGACCGGAAGCGATCCGGCTGAAGTGTTGTCCTCTTTTGTCAAGCAATACTATGCGCAGCGCGGCGCTGTGCCCAAAACCGTATTGCTCTCGCATGAAATTGAGGAGCAGGATGCGGTGGGGGAATATCTGTCGTCAATCGCGGAGCGCAAGGTCGAACTTGCGGTGCCGCAGCGCGGTGAGCGCCGCGTGCTGACGCGACTGGCGGAAAAGAATGCCTCCGAGGAAATTGAACGGCGTGAAAAACAGTCGGAAAGACGGCATAAATCACTGGAACTGCTGCAAAATGTGACCGGTATGATGGCACTGCCACTGAGGCTGGAAGCATATGATATATCAAATTTTGCCGGACAAGATACGGTCGGTTCGATGGTCGTGTTCGTCGAAGGACAACCCAAAAAGAGCGCCTATCGCAAGTTTAAGATTGCCTGCGCCGCTAACAGGCAGGATGACTATGCCTCCATGCGCGAAATGCTCACGCGTCGCGTACAGCGGTATGTGGACGGGGATGAGAAATTCACACCACTGCCGAATGCGTTCCTGATTGACGGTGGTTTGGGTCATGTCCGCATATGCAAAGAGGTGCTTGATTCATTTGGCCTGCAAACGCCATGCTTCGGTATGGTCAAGGATGACAAGCATCGTACGCGTGCGCTTGTGGCACCGGATGGTCGCGAATTCGGCATCTCGGCTACGCCTGCGCTGTTTGCGCTAATCGGGCGGATTCAGGAGGAAGTGCATCGCTTTGCCATCGAGTATAACCGTAAGCTGGGTGGAAAAAAGGTGCGTGGATCGACACTGGATAAAATCCCGGGTGTGGGCGACAAGCGTCGAGCAGAGCTGTTGCGGCATTTCGGCAGTATTGATAATATCCGCAAGGCAGGCGAACAAGAGCTGGCACGGATTTTGCCGCGTAACGCTGCGCAGGCGGTGTTTGACTATTTCCACAAGGAGGGCTGAACGATGCGTGTGGTATCCGGTACGGCGCGCGGCTGCAAGCTGCAGCCTGTCCCCGGGATGAATACCCGACCAACAACCGATCGTGTGAAGGAAAATGTGTTCAATCTGATTCAGGATCACGTGCGCGGCGCGCGGGTGCTCGATTTGTTCGCGGGAACAGGACAGCTCGGCATCGAAGCGTTATCACGTGGCGCAGCGCACTGCGATTTTGTGGAGCATAATAAAACAGCATACAATATCGTGTGTAAAAATACAGAAGCGGCGCGTGTGTCCGAGCGAGCCGGCTTGCATCGAATGGAGTCGAATACGTTCCTTTCCCGTGCGGTAAAGCGGGGCTATGACCTGATTTTTCTCGATCCTCCGTACGGCGGCAAGGTTTTGGAAAATGCGTTATTACAGATAGAAACGTTTGACATTCTGTCTGCGGATGGTATAATAATATGCGAAAGTGCAGCAGAGGATCGCTTCACGCATGGGTTTGAGACCGTTCGTGAACGTCGCTATGGTGCAACTATGATTACCGTTCTGCGTCTGCGGGACGGCGGAACGGATGAGTAACATGAGAACTGCGATCTATCCGGGCAGCTTTGACCCGGTCACCTTGGGTCATTTGGATATTATCCGCCGTGCATCGGTCATGTTTGATCGGCTGATTGTTGCGGTAATGCACAACCAGAATAAAAAGCCGATGTTTTCGGTGGAGGAGCGGATGGAATTCCTCCGGCGGACAACCGTTGAACTGTCGAACGTGGAGATTGCATCCTTTGGTGGCCTGCTTGCGGATTATGCCAGACAGCAGGATGCTTGCGCAGTGGTCAAGGGCCTGCGCGCGGTTTCGGATTTTGAATATGAATTTCAGATGGCGCTGGCCAATCGGAAGCTGAATCCTCAGTTGGATACGGTGTTACTGATGACGAGCGCGGAATATATGTACCTGTCATCCTCCGTGGTGAAGGACATTGCAGTACACGGCGGCAGTGTCGCCGGCTTTGTCCCTGACAGGATCATGCAGGATATTGTGCGCCGCACAAGAAAGGAAGGCTAAACGATGGCAACTTTGGACGAACTGATCAACAGCATGTACGATATGGTGCAGGATGCCAAGGGAATTCCGCTGGCGGGCGAAAAGTGCATCATCGAACGTGACCATCTGCTCGATCTGCTCGATGAGTTACGTGCGACGCTGCCGAACGATTTGCAGGTTGCGCAGGATATCGTATCCAAGCGCAGCGAGATGCTGGCTTCCGGAAAGCGTGAGGCGGAAGCGATTCGCCGTCAGGCGGAGGAAGATGCCCGACAGATGGTTTCGGAAACCGAAATTGTGGTTGCGGCCCGTCGTAAGGCAAAAGAAGTGCAGGGCAATGCGGAAATTCAGGCACGGGAACTGCGCCGCGTGGCCAATGAGTACTGTGAGGATACCCTGAAACGCACTGAGGAAGCGGTAGCGCTTTCGCTCGAGGAAGTGCGCAAGGCGCGCCAGCGCTTTAAGAGTATTGCCAAGTGATAAAACATGAGAAAAACAGCTGTCCAATGGGCAGCTGTTTTTTTATGATGCGAAAAAGTGAAGTGAAAAACAGCACCATAATTGCTTGTACCACTTTGACCCACACAGGGTGGATGACTGATGTTTCTGCTCTTCAGAGAGATGGTAATTTGGGCGTAAGAATGGGTGACTGGTGGGATTTTCCCCCACTGGAGCGCCTTGGAAGGGGCATGTTAAAACAATCGAACAAGTGTTTGAAAATTGCAAAAAATCGTCGAAACAACGAATTTTCAGCCATAATGTTCTGCAAAATAATGCGAAAAAAACCTTGCAATCTATTCGGCCTATCGCTATAATGGAAACAAGGTGGTGAGAAGTGGGGCAAAGTGTCACACATTCCCCCGAAGCGAAAGTGTGGTGTGAATCCGGTGAAGGGCGAATACAAACATTCCGTTGACGCGAAAGGGCGGCTGGCAATGCCGGCCAAGCTGCGCGAGGAGTTGGGCGAGCACTTCACCGTCACCAAAGGGCTGGATGGATGCCTTGCGGTTTACCCGGAAAAGGAATGGGAAGCCTTGGAGGATCGCATCCGCAATCTGGGCAATGGTGAAAAGGCGCGCCGTGTGAAACGGTACTACTTTGCCAACGCCTTTGATGCGCAGCTCGACGCACAGGGTCGTATTCTCATTCCCGCAAATTTGCGTGAGTTTGCTGATCTGCAAAAGGATGTCGTGGTCATCGGCCAGCTGGATCACGCGGAAATTTGGAACAGTGAAAAGTGGCGCGTTTATAACGAAGCAATCGATGCGGAGAGCGTTGCCGCTGACGTAGAAGATATGGACTTTTAATCGGACAGGCAGGAGGGAAGTATGGAATTTCATCATGTATCCATTCTGCTCGAACCTTGCCTGGAAGCGCTTCAGATTAAACCGGACGGTGTGTATGTCGATGCGACGACCGGCGGTGCTGGACATTCGCTCCGCATTGCGGAGCGTTTGCATGATACCGGTCGTTTGATTTGTATTGACCGGGATGATGAGGCGCTGGAAAATGCCAAAACGCGGCTGCGCGATGTGTGGCAGCGCGTAACAACGATCAAAAGTGATTTTCGTGAAATCGATCATGTGCTGGCATCGCTCGGTCTGCCGGGAGCAGACGGCATCCTGTTTGATTTGGGCGTTTCCTCTCCGCAGCTTGATCATGCGGAGCGCGGCTTTTCCTATATGCAGGACGCGCCGCTGGATATGCGCATGGATCGGTCACAGAAGCTGACTGCTTACGAGGTGGTCAACGACTGGAGCCGGGAGGAGATTCGACGGATTTTGTTCGAGTATGGCGAGGAGCGGTATGCGCCGCTGATTGCCGCGGCGATTGAACGCGAGCGGGCGAAAAAGCCGATTGAAACCACACTGGAGCTGGTCGATGTGATCAAAAGCGCGATGCCGGGCAAGGCAAAGCGCGAAAAGCAGCATCCGGCAAAGCGCAGCTTTCAGGCGATTCGTATTGCGGTAAACGATGAGCTGAGTGCGGTGCGGGAAGCGATGGACAAAGCAATTGATTGCCTCAATCCGGGCGGACGGCTTGCGGTAATTACGTTCCATAGCTTGGAGGATCGTATCGTGAAGGCGGCGTTTCAACAAGCGGCGCAGGGATGTACCTGCCCGAAGGAGTTTCCAGTTTGTGTGTGCGGGAAAAAACCGAAGGTACGGCTGACTCCACGTAAGCCGATTCTTCCGGATGAAAGAGAGATTGGAGATAATCCCAGAGCACGCAGTGCAAAGCTGCGCGTCTGCGAAAAGATATAAATAGCAACCGCAGGAGAAAGGAAATGCAATGATGACTGCCAGCAGGGAAAGCGTGGCCTATAAACAATACGAAGAACGTTTTCCGGTGCCTCAGGAGCAGAGACGCGATTTGCGCGTAGCGCCTACACCGCGCCGACGCAAAAAGGCGCGTGTAAGACCCAGCTTGCTAGGCTGCTTTACAGTCGTGGCGATTGCCGCGGTGTACATCCTGTTTTGTCAGATGCAGCTCACGCAGCTGAGCGCTGAGGTTGGCGAACAGAGCGATATGCTGAATGAACTGACGGCGGAAAACGTATCGTTGACAACCAAG
>DXEF01000052.1 GCA_019115085.1 Candidatus Agathobaculum pullicola
TTATATCAGGCTTAATTCGGTTTGTCAAGAACTTTTTTCATTTCTTTTCAAACTTTTTCGACCCCGCCGCCTCTCACCGAAGCAGTTTGATTATTATACTCCCCTTCCCGACTTTTGTCAACACCTTTTTCTATATTTTTTCCTTTTTTCCTAAGCCCCCATATACTGCATTTGAATCCCTACTGGTTTCATGGTATAATGCAGCCATTATTTGCTGTTCCCTCCAAACGCTTATTTCTTCGCTGTTTGATGGTTTCAGTGCCTACATTTTTCCCATTATGGAGGATTCTATGCTAAAACGCCTGTTTTTTACCGCCTTTAGCCTTGCCGCTCTGACTTGTTCGGCATCTGCGGCTAATGCACTGCCTGCCTCTAACGGCGGCCAAACCTTTTATGTCAGTACAACGCTATCCGATGCGGCAGGTCGTTTCGCCGACCCTACCATATACAATATCGGCGGAAATACGTATTTCAAACTTCGCGATTTGGGCCGCTTGTTAAACTTCGGTGTCACATACGATAGCTCCACCAACGCCGTTTACATCGCGCCTGATGATGCCTATGTTTCCGCACCCGAAAGCAGCACCGTTCAAAACACCGCAACCGCACCAGCTTCTGCGGTGGTCACGCGTCAAACGCTCTATTTAAACGACTCTCTCATCTCACCTACTGTCTATAATATTAAAGGCAACAACTATATCGGCTTGCGCGAACTGGGAAAACTCGTCGATTTCGGCGTTTCTTATAATTATGACAATCGACGCATCACCGCCTATGCCGCTTACCCCTATGCGGCAGAAACCACATGGTCAGCGGCAATGAACGATTTGGCCAGCAACCTATGTGCTTTACCCGTTTCCGCATTTTCCGATACCGCAACGCGATATGCTTCTGTCGTAACCGGAGAGCACAATGCCAACTGGCCCGATCTAATCAGTCAGCTTCGCGCTGTCAAAGCCGCGCCCCTATATGCTTCGTCCGGCAACACGCTCTATCGCAGCAATCTTTACTGGGCGGATAGGCTCACCGCGGCCTTGACCAACACCAGCGTTGCTGCAACGCCGCAATACTCCGGTAGCCTTACCGCGCTTGCGGACTCCAATCTATTTGATAACCCCGACAAAAACACGCTCCAAACCGATTTTCATACGATGGCGACCACTTATCTCGGCGCAAAGCCGTCATCCTTAAGCGGTGTTACGGTTTCCAATGGATACGCACGCGATGCACGCAGCCGTTCTTCCCTGACCGATACATATACGCTCATCAATGGCGCGACAGCATCCGATTATACCGCAGCCAAGCAGTATTTTTCCGCAGATATGGCCAAACTGTCCTCACTGACTACGGACGATGAGCGCGTTACCTATATTTATCAGTTGCTGCAGCGGGAATTCCGCACCGGCGGCAGCGCTTCTTGGGTCAAAGCATATCGCAAAACCGACAGCGTTAGCGCTCGTTCGCTGGCGGCCGCAGCTGACTGGATGTTCGCAGAAGCCGGTATCCCGGCGTTTCTGGCCCGCAGCTGGTCCACCGCGTGGAACGTTGTTTATGTCAACGGACAGTGGGCGGTTTTTGATTTCACAAAAGGCAATGCACTCCGTTCACTGGACGAGTATCGTCTCGTCGACCTCAACCCCGGTTCCACTTTGCTCTTGACACAGGTCATGCGTCCCGGCGCTTCCTATTATAATGTTCGCACCGCAACGGTCGATAAATATTTTACTTATACCAATATTGCAGGAACCGCGCAGGCTACCGCGCAGCAAATGCAGACCTATATTAAAAAGGTCAACCCCAATGTACCGCAGTCTGTTATTAATATGATTCCTTATTACCTATCCGAAGGACAAGCCGAAGGCATCCGCGGCGACATCGCGTTTGCACAGTCCTGTCTGGAAACAGGCAACTTTACTTTCAAAGACAGCGCCGTCAAGCTGGAGCAGAATAACTTTTGCGGGCTTGGTGTGTTGGACAACGGCATGCTCGGCGCATCGTTTGATACACCGCAGCTTGGCATCCGCGCGCAGGTGCAGCATCTGAAGGCATATGCCAACAAATCCCCCTTAAACAATCCGGTTATCGACCCGCGCTTTTCACTCGTCACGCGCGGCGCCGCTCCTACAGTACAGTATCTCGGTATACAGGAAAATCCGCAGGGATATGGCTGGGCAGCCGGCGCGGATTACGGTGTGAAAATCCTTAATATTCTGGAGAATATTCTCGCGTGCTAAAGTGCATACTGAAATAGAGGTGAATTTACATGAACCGGTATCATAACCTGACCGAACTATTGGCAATCAATCGTTCCGCACACACCTACTTCTCCCAACTGCCCACGCACGTGCGCCGCATGATTATTGAACGCGGCGACTGCGTTCACTCACAGGCAGAGCTGCAGGGATATGCCGAGAAACTGATGTCGCAAAAAGATTGAAAAAGCCCGACCTTAGGCTCAATGTCACTAAGTTTATGACATTGATATGCGGGCAAAGCAACAGGAATGAGAGCATCCGAAACAAGTAGCTGTTTTGGATGCTCTTTTTCTAAAATTTAAGCATGACAAGCAAAAGGATTTATGCTACGCTGTATTGCATGCCTGTAGTCATTCTGCAAGGGCTACTTTTGCCCGAGCGAATAGGTGAAACATACCTGTTTTTTACCCTTTTATACATATGATATATCCCTTTGTTTTTTGATCATATCCATCTTCCTCGCGCAATCAATTTCCACATTTATCCATATGATATCATCTCAGACTGCGAAAAGAAAGCGAGCGACACGAATCTCTTTTGCCGTTCTTACGCCTTTAGCACTCTTTCCGGTCGTGTGACAAACACAGGCATATCATTTAACAAAATATTCATAAACGGCACTTGACTTTGCAGCCATAGGGTGGTAAATTAAGTTTAGCACTCAGGATAGATGAGTGCTAAACCCTAACAGAAAGGAGTCAGGTTCGGTGGAATTGTCCGAGCGAAAAAAACAAATCCTAAAGGCGATTATCGGTGACTATATCCGTACTGCCGAGCCGGTCGGCTCCAAGGCATTGACAGAAGGACATTCTCTTCCCTTTTCTTCCGCCACCATTCGCAATGAAATGAGCGAACTGGAGGAAATGGGTTATCTGGAAAAGCCGCATACCTCTGCCGGCCGTATTCCTTCACCGCAGGGCTATCGTCTGTATGTAGATGAGTTGATGGAGCAGCCGACAGACACCGGTGAGGATGATACGCCGCTGCAAACCATGATGCAAACCAAGGTGCGTGAGCTTGACCGCCTGATCCAAGAGGCTGGCAAGCTGATCTCCAGCCTGACCAATTACGCTTCTGTCGCCATTACCCCTGCGCTGACTCAAATTTCTATCCGGCAGTTTGAGATCATTCCGGTCGATAAAATGAATTTTGTCATCGTGGTGGTCACTGACTCCGGCACGGTCAAGAACAAAATGGTGCGCACCATGGCTGATGTTTCCAAAGAGGAGGCCGAGCTGCTTACCTACGTTCTAAACCAAACGCTAACCGGCTTGCCGCTCAGCCATATCACAGCGGAGCGCTTCGACATCGTGCGCCGTGCCGCTGGTCTTTCCGCGTTGCTTGCACCGGTTGCCGAATATATCGCAGAGCTAATTGAAGAGTTGGGCAACCAAAAGGTTTTTCTGGAAGGCACCAACAAGCTGCTGCGCTTCCCCGAGTATCGCGATCTGCACAAGGCGCAGGCGCTGCTCGATTACATGGAGGATGACCGAAAGCACCTGCTGCCGGCCACGCGTAAAATAGACGGTATCCAGTTTTTTATAGGACCGGAAAACGGGGCAAATCCCCTGCGTGAAACCTCCGCAATCTACGCAAAATATGATATCGGTCACATCGGACAAGGTGCCATTGGCATTGTCGGACCGACCCGCATGGATTACGCCAAGTTGTCCGCACAGCTCAGCCGTTTTGCCAAGGGGCTCAATAAGCTGATCGCGGAAACCTTTTTGGATGAAAAAGACGGGAATTCCTGATTCCCCTGCAAATGGAGGCATAAATCAATATGAGCAAAAAGAAACAGCCCGAAGCTGCCGAAATCGAACAGACGGCGGCTGCGGAACAGGCAGCGGAAACCGCCGCTGAATCAAACGTAAGCGAAGAACCGGCCGCACAGCCTGCTGAAGACTGGAAAGCCAAGTTCGACGAACTCAACGACCGCTACTTGCGCATGGCAGCGGAGTATGACAACTTCCGTAAGCGCAGCCAGCGTGAACGTGAGCAGTCGTACAACGATGCGGTCAGTCACGCAGTCAAGGCGTTGCTGCCGACTTACGACAATCTCGAGCGTGCGCTGAAAGCGGAAACCGCAGACGCGGAATACAAAAAGGGCGTGGAAATGACCATGACCCAGTTGGTCGAAAGCCTCAAGGGCCTGAACGTCACGATTATCGAAGCGTCCGCGGGCACTGGCTTCGACCCGAATTTCCACAACGCTGTTATGCACGTTGAGGACGAAGCGCTCGGTGAAAACCAGATTGCCGAAGTGTTCCAGCAGGGTTTCCAAATCGGCGACAAGGTCATCCGCCATGCGATGGTTAAGGTGGCCAACTAAAATCTTGTAAAGCAAACAGTTATCATAAAGGAGTGCTATCAATTATGGGCAAAATCATCGGTATCGACTTAGGTACAACCAATTCCTGCGTATCCGTTATGGAGGGCGGCGAAGCCGTTGTTATCCCTAATGCGGAAGGCGCGCGCACCACGCCGTCTGTTGTTGCGTTCTCCAAGGATGGCGAGCGTATGGTCGGTCAGGTCGCAAAGCGTCAGGCTGTTACCAATGCTGACCGCACCATCATTTCCATCAAGCGTCATATGGGCTCGGATTATCGCGTCAACATCGACGGCAAGCCCTATTCCCCGCAGGAGATTTCCGCAATGATTCTGCAGAAGCTGAAAGCGGACGCAGAAGCCTACCTCGGCCAGCCGGTAACGCAGGCCGTTATCACGGTTCCTGCTTACTTTTCTGACTCTCAGCGTCAGGCGACCAAGGATGCCGGCAAGATTGCAGGCCTGGAAGTTCTGCGTATCATCAACGAGCCGACCGCAGCTGCGCTGGCGTACGGTGTAGATAAGGAATCCGAGCAGAAGATCATGGTTTATGACCTCGGCGGCGGCACGTTCGACGTTTCCATCCTCGACATTGGCGAAGGCGTTCTGGAAGTTCTGTCCACCGCAGGCGATACCCACCTCGGCGGCGACGACTTCGACCAGCGCATCATCGACTGGATGGTAGACGAGTTCAAGAAATCCAACGGCATCGACCTGTCGAGCGATAAGATGGCGATGCAGCGTCTGAAGGAAGCTGCCGAAAAGGCAAAGATCGAGCTGTCCGGCATGTCCCAGACCTCGATTAACCAGCCGTATATCACCGCGGACGCCACCGGCCCGAAGCATCTCGAGCTGACGCTGACCCGTGCAAAGTTTAACGAGCTGACCGCTGATCTGGTCGAGCGCACCATGGGACCGGTTCGCCAGGCAATGAGCGATGCTGGTCTGTCCGCTTCCGATCTGTCCAAGGTTCTGCTGGTCGGCGGCTCGACCCGTATTCCGGCCGTGCAGGAAGCCGTGAAGGGCATCACCGGCAAGGAAGGCTTCAAGGGCATCAACCCGGATGAATGTGTTGCCATCGGTGCGTCCATTCAGGGCGGCGTACTCGGCGGCGAGGTTAAGGACGTGCTGCTGCTTGACGTCACCCCGCTGTCTCTCGGCATTGAGACCCTCGGTGGCGTATGCACCAAGCTGATTGACCGCAACACTACCATCCCGACCAAAAAGAGCCAGATTTTCTCGACTGCGGCCGACAATCAGCCGTCTGTTGAGATTCACGTCCTGCAGGGCGAGCGTGAAATGGCAGCCGGCAACAAGACGCTTGGCCGTTTCACCCTCGACGGCATCGCTCCGGCGCCGCGCGGCGTACCGCAGATCGAGGTTACCTTTGATATCGACGCCAACGGCATCGTAAACGTATCGGCAAAGGATCTGGGTACCGGCAAGGAACAGAAGATCACCATTACCGCATCGACCAACCTCTCGAAGGAGGAGATCGACAAGGCGATGCACGAAGCAGAACAGTATGCCGAGCAGGATAAGAAGAACAAGGAAGCCGTTGAAATCCGCAACAACGCGGAGCAACTGGTGTTCCAGTCTGAGAAGGCGCTGACCGATCTGGGCGACAAGCTGTCCGCGGATGAGAAGAGCGGCGTACAGGCAGAGATTGACAAGGTCAAGGAAGCGCTCAAGGGCACGGATACTGACATGATCAAGATGGCCACCGATAATCTCTCCAAGAAGTTTAGCGATTTGGCCGGCAAAATCTATCAGCAGCAGGCTCCGCAGGGCGACGCCAACATGGGCGGCCAGCCGGGTGCAGGCGCATCGAGCGGCGCGCAAGGCGACTTTGTCGACGCAGACTTTACCGAAGTCAAGGACGACGATCAGAATAAGTAATTTCCATGCCGCGTGGGGCGGAACGGTTTCCGTTCCGCCCTGCGGCATGCTATTTTCTGTTATTTGAGGGATCACAATGGCTGATAAAAGAGACTATTATGAGGTGCTTGGCGTACAGAAAGGCGCAAGCGAGGATGAGCTGAAAAAAGCCTATCGCCGGCTTGCCCGCAAGTATCACCCTGACCTGAACAAAGACAATCCGGAGGCTGCCGACAAATTTAAGGAAGTCAACGAAGCCTATGAAGTACTATCCGATGCGGATAAACGCGCAAAATATGACCAATTCGGCTTTGCAGGCGTCGACCCGAGCTATGGCGGCGGCGCAGGCGCAGGCGGCTTCGGCGGCTTCGATATGGGTGACCTTGGCGACCTGTTCGGTTCGTTCTTTGGCGGCGGCTTTGGAGGCGGACGCTCCCAGCGCCGCAACGCCCCCCAGCGCGGAGAATCCATTCGACAGAACATCATACTTTCCTTTGAGGAAGCGGCATTTGGCTGTGAGAAGGAGATATCGGTCAACCGTATCGAGTCTTGCGATGAATGTGGTGGTACCGGCGCAGCGAAAGGCACCAGTGCAGAAACCTGTCCGAACTGCCGTGGTACTGGCACAGTGACGCAAACGCAGCGCACACCGCTGGGCATGTTCCAAACGCAAGGCGCCTGCCCGAACTGCCGCGGTACGGGTAAAATTATCAAAAAGCCGTGCAGCAAATGCGGCGGCGCAGGCCGGGTGCGTAAGACACGCAAATTCAAAGTCAATATTCCAGCTGGTATCGATGAAGGACAATCCATCCAGCAACGCGGTCAAGGCAATGCAGGCGTCAACGGCGGTCCGGCAGGCGATCTGTTTGTGACTATCTCCATCCGCCCGCATCCCATCTTTACGCGCGAGAGACAGGATGTCTATGTCGATATCCCGATTTCGTTTACACAGGCGGCGCTGGGCGATACGCTGCAGGTGCCGACCATCGACGGTCGTGTCGAATATAAGGTGCCCGAGGGTACGCAGACCGGCACGGTATTCCGCATGAAGGGCAAGGGTATTCAAAACGTAAATGGTCGTGGACGCGGCGATCAGTATGTCCGTGTGACCATTGAAGTGCCGAAAAATCTGACCGAAAAGCAGAAAAAACTGCTGCGGGAATTTGAGGCATCTTCTACGGACGAAAACCAGAGCAAGCGCAAAGGCTTTTGGGACAAGGTGAAAGATGCGCTGGATATCGACTAATTCCAAAAGCATGAAATAAAGGCTCGAAACCGGTAGTATCCCAAAGTTTGTGTAAACCTTCAAACTGATGTAAGATAGACTTACCAGTTTGGAGGTTTATTTTATGGCAAGGAAAAAAGATACCCCACAAAAAGCAGCCCTTCGAGAAATGATGGGCAGC
>DXEF01000053.1 GCA_019115085.1 Candidatus Agathobaculum pullicola
ACAATGGTCTTATCCATCTTATCGCTGACCACGACCCCGACGCGGACCTTACGGTTTCCTCTGACTTCAGACATTGAGGTTTCTCCTTTCCGTTTCGTGATCAGGCCTGCGCCTTGATCTGACGATCACGCAGAATAGTCTTGACCCGAGCGATGTTTCGCTTCGTCTCGCGGATCATCATGGGATTCTGAAGCTGGCCGGTGGCCAGTTGAAAGCGAAGGTTGAAGAGCTCCGACTTGAGCTCTGCCAGCTGCTGGTCCAGCTCCGTATCCGTCATATCAAAGTACTTGTTCGCTTTCATTCTTCTTCACCACCCTGCACTTTGTCGGCCTTAGCGACGATCTTGGTCTTCAGCGGCAGCTTGTGGGCAGCCAGGCGCAGCGCCTCGCGCGCGGACTCCTCCGGAACGCCTGCGATCTCAAACAGCACGCGGCCGGGCTTGACCACCGCAACCCAGTATTCGGGCGAGCCCTTACCGGAACCCATTCGGGTCTCGGCCGGCTTCTCGGTAATCGGCTTATCGGGGAAAATCTTGATCCAAACCTGACCGCCACGCTTGGTGTAACGGGTCATGGCGATACGAGCGGCCTCAATCTGGTTCGAGGTGATCCAGCAGGGCTCGGTAGCCTGCAGGCCGAAATCGCCGTTGGATACGAAGTTGCCGCGCATGGCCTTGCCCTTGAGGCGGCCACGATGCACGCGACGGTACTTAACTCTCTTGGGGAGCAGCATTAGCGGTTGCCTCCTTCCTGACGGGGTGCGCGACGCTCGCCATTGCCACGGTTGAAGTCGCGACGGCCGCCACGGCGGTCATCACGGCCACCGCGACGCTCGCGGCGCTCGAAAGCGGGCTTGGGAGCCTCGATGGAACGGCCCAGACGCGGACCGCCGTGGAGAACCTCACCCTTGTAGATCCAAACCTTAACGCCGATGCGGCCATAGGTGGTCGCGGCCTCGGCAAAGCCATAGTCGATATCCGCGCGCAGGGTCTGCAGCGGGATAGTGCCCTCATGATAGTGCTCGGTGCGGGCGATTTCCGCGCCGCCCAGACGGCCGCTGCAGGAAACCTTGATGCCCTTGGCGCCCATGCGCATTGCACGGCCCATGGACTGCTTCATGGCACGACGGAAGCCGATGCGCTTCTCAAGCTGCGCGGCAATGTTTTCCGCAACCAGCGTTGCATTGGTGTCCGGGTTCTTGATCTCGATGATAGAGCAGCGAACCTTCTTGCCATACTTGCGGGTCAGCTCTTCCTCGAGCTTCTTGATGTCCTCGCCGCCGCGGCCGACAACCATGCCGGGACGCGCGCACTGGATCATGATTTTGATTTCGTCGTTCTTGCGCTCGATTTCGATTGCCGGAACGCCTGCGTCGTACAGACGCTTTTTCAGTTCCTTACGGATGTTGTAGTCTTCCACGAGGAGGTCGCCGAACACATTGTCCTTTGCGAACCAACGGGAATCCCAATTCTTGATAACGCCGACACGGAGACCGTTCGGATTTACTTTCTGGCCCATTGATTACCCTCCCTTATTCTCTCTCGCCAAGAACCAGCGTGATGTGCGAGGTTCTCTTGAGGATTCTGAATGCACGGCCCTGTGCACGCGGCATAACGCGCTTCATGATCGGGCCGGGACCGACGTGTACTTCCTTGACATACAGCTTATCGGTGTTCATGCCGTGGTTGTTCTCGGCATTGGCGACAGCGCTCTTGAGGAGCTTTGCCATCGGCTCGCTGGCCGCCTTGGGGGTATTCATGATAATGGCCATCGCTTCGCCCGCATCCTTGCCGCGGATCAGATCGCAGATCAGCTTGATCTTACGCGGGGTCATGCGCACGTTGCGTACGATTGCTCTTGCTTCCATGTTTCCTTAACTCCTCCTTACTTGCCGTTATTGGAGGTCTTGCTGCCCGCGTGACCCTTGTAGGTACGGGTGGGAGCAAACTCGCCCAGCTTGTGACCAACCATGTCCTCGGTGACATACACCGGAACATGCTTGCGGCCGTCGTGCACCGCGAAGGTATGACCGACGAACTCCGGGAAGATCGTGGAAGCGCGGGACCAGGTCTTGAGAACCTTCTTCTCGCCCTTTTCGTTCATTTCAACGACTCTTTTGATAAGCTCAGGAGCCACAAAAGGGCCCTTCTTGACACTTCTGCCCATAATCGTTTAACTCCTTTCTTACTTGCCGTTGCGACGACGCACGATCTGCTTATCCGTGCGGTGATTCTTCTTACGGGTCTTGTAACCCATCGCCGGCTTGCCCCACGGGGTAACCGGGCTGGGACGACCGATCGGGCTCTTGCCTTCGCCGCCGCCGTGCGGGTGATCGCACGGGTTCATAACAGAACCGCGGACGGTCGGGCGGATACCCATGTGACGGGTACGGCCGGCCTTACCGATCTGGACGTTGGAGTGGTCGGAGTTGCCGACAACGCCGATGGTTGCCTTGCACTCCAGACGCACGTAACGCAGTTCGCCGGAGGGCAGACGAACCATCGCCTTGCCGTTCTCCTTTGCCATCAGCTGTGCGCCGACGCCTGCGGAACGAACCAGCTGCGCGCCCTTGCCGGGGTACAGCTCAATGTTGTGAATCATGGTACCAACCGGGATGTTCTCAACCGGCAGGCAGTTGCCCGGCTTGATGTCGGCATCCTTGGAGGATACGACCTTGTCGCCGATCTTGAGGCCTTCCGGCGCGAGGATATAAGCCTTGACGCCGTCCTCATACTGAACCAGCGCGATGTTCGCGGAGCGGTTCGGGTCGTACTCGAGCGTCAGCACGGTTGCCGGCATATCCAGCTTCTGGCGCTTGAAGTCGATGATACGGTACTTTTTCTTGTTGCCGCCGCCAATGTGACGAACGGTGATGCGGCCGTAGCTGTTGCGGCCGGCGGTCTTCTTGACCTTTTCGAGAAGGCTCTTCTCGGGCTTCACCTTGGACAGACCCTTGTAGGAAAGCACAGTCATATTTCTGCGCGAGGGCGTCGTCGGGTTGAAAGTCTTGATAGCCATTTGGATTTTCAACTCCTTAGAATCTGTTTCTTATCGGGGTGACATCCCCATACATACGCGAACCGGGTTCGCGTCATTTCATCGCCCCGCAGGAGTATTGTTTTGAGCGGGCTTTGCCCGTTCAAAACTCCACTGCTTCGGGACACGTGTCCCGAACCGCGTTTGCGTGCAAACGCGAGGGGGTTATCCGCAAAAGTTTCCATCAGGAACTTTTGCGGTATCTAAGGGGGACTGGTCCCCCTTAGAAGATGTTACATCATGTTCTCAAAAAGCTCGATGCCCTTGGAGTCCGGGGTCAGGGTAACAATCGCCTTCTTGATGTCGGGGCGCTTGCCAACGTGGACGCCCATGCGCTTCCACTTGCCCGGCAGCTTGATGGTGTTGACCTTCTGCACCTTTACGCCGAAGATCTCTTCCACAGCCTTCTTGATCTCGATTTTGCCGGCGTCAGCGGCAACTTCAAAGGTGTACTTGTTGTTCTGGGAACCCATCATGGAACGCTCGGTGATGACCGGCTTCTTGATAATATCGTAAGCGAACTTCATTATGCGTACACCTCCTGCAGCTTCTCAACCGCCGCCTTGTCGATGATGAACTTGTCGGCGTTGAGGACTTCGTAAACATTGAGGGTAGACGCGATCGTCGTGCGCACGCCCGGGATGTTGGCGGCGGACTTGACGACGTTCGTGCGAACCTCGGGAGTAACAACCAGGCTCTTGCCGGTAGCTTCCACAGACTTGAGGAAGCCGACAAAGGTCTTGGTCTTGATTTCGCTCATATCCAGACCGTCGATGACGATGATCTCGCCGGCAGCCGCCTTCGCGCTCAGCGCGGACAGCATCGCCAGACGGCGGGTCTTCTTGGTCAGGGAGTAATTGTAAGAACGGGGCTTCGGGCCGAGGGCAATACCGCCGTGGGTCCACTGCGGAGAACGAATCGAACCCTGACGGGCGCGGCCGGTGCCCTTCTGGCGCCACGGCTTGATGCCGCCGCCACGGACCTCAGCGCGGGTCAGCGTGGACTGGGTGCCCTGACGCTGATTTGCCAGATAGTTCTTTACTGCGGCGTGAACCACAGCCATGTTGGGCTCGATGCCGAAAACGGCCTCGTTCAGCTCCATCTCGCCGGTCTTCTTACCGGTCATATCAAAAACTGCTACTGTAGGCATGAGTTGCTCCTCCTTCCCTTACTTTCTCGCGGAAGCCTTCTGCGGGTTCTTGCTGACGCCAGCCTCGCCCTTGGCAACCTTGTTATTCTTAACGGTGTTCTTCAGCACCACGATGCCGCCCTTCGGGCCCGGAACCGCGCCGCAAACAGCGATGAGGTTGAGCTCCGGATCCACCTTGACAACGTCGAGGTTCTGAACCGTAACCTGCTCAGCGCCCATATGGCCCGGCATCATTTTGCCCTTCATGATCTTGGAGGGGTCAGAGCACGCGCCCATGGAGCCCTGATGACGGTGCATCGGGCCGGCGCCGTGGCTCATCGGGGAACGGCCCGCGTTGAAGCGCTTGATAACGCCCGCGTAGCCCTTACCCTTGGAGGTGCCGGTCACGTCGACATAGTCGCCTGCGACGAACATGTCGGCCTTGACCACATCGCCAAGCTGGAAGGTGGAGCAGTCCGCAAAGCGGAACTCCTTGAGGTACTTCTTAAGGGAGTCGCCAGCCTTTTTCAGGTGGCCCTTCTCCGGCTTGTTGAGCTTGCGCTCCTTGATGTCCTCAAAACCGAACTGAACCGCATTGTAGCCGTCCTTTTCCTCGGTCTTGAGCTGGGTGACAACGCAAGGGCCTGCCTCGATAACGGTGCAGGGGATCACCTTGCCGTCAGCGTTGAAGATCTGGGTCATGCCGACCTTCTTGCCGATGATTGCTTTCTGCAGCATAGTGTTTTTCCTCCTTAAAGGTTATTGGTTGACGGCATTTGGCCGCCAACATGACCTCGCCGCGCGTGTCGCGGCAGGGCTTCAAGCAGCCGGTTGTGTTAGTCCGTCTGCCTGTTGACAGAAATTAGAGTTTCACCTCGAACTCGACGCCAGCCGGCAGGTCGAGGGTGGTCAGCGCCTCGATGGTGGCCTGATTCGGGTTGATAATGTCGATCAGGCGCTTGTGGGTGCGGCGCTCGAACTGCTCGCGGGAATCCTTGTACTTGTGTACCGCGCGCAGGATGGTGACGATCTGCTTCTCGGTCGGCAGCGGGATCGGGCCGGAAACCTTTGCGCCGTTGCGCTTTGCGGTCTCGATGATCTTCTCCGCGCTCTGGTCGATCAGCTCGTGGTCATACGCCTTGAGGCGAATGCGAATCTTCTGTGCGTTTGCCATGGTGGTTTTTCCTCCTCGTATGTGTGCCATACATTAAATAATGTTTTGACTCGCTACGGAGAGAAACTGCAACCCCGCCGTGTGTATCACGCGCGGGCATGAAAATAACCGGGCACACTGATAGTGTAACGATCCGGTCACAATAAGAAACACAAGTGGTTCGGACTATCGGCTTTACGGCGCACGCGCCGCGAGTCCCGAATTTACGCGCGAACATTGCATTTTTGCCAAAAGGCAAGCAGCCTTTGGCTGATAGCAGTTATCTCAACCGCCCGATTGTCGGACCTACTCCGCCGAAGTTACCTGCGCATGGCAGCAATCTCCGGCATCATCGCGTTTCACCCGCTTTCGCAGGTGCCTTTATAGATTACTACAAGCATTTCCCAAAGTCAAGCGTTTACACAAATTTTTTGCAATTTTTTTGTGAAACCCTCCGAAATTTCCGCGGTGCAGAAAAGCGGTTCGGAAGCGATGCCTTCCAAACCGCCTTTATCTGTGTTTTTTACGATACTGTTTGAACAATCAGCAGCCACGAAGTCGCCTTGCTGTCGATGGTCAGGCCCACGTTCTCGTATGCCGAAACCGTAAAGCCGGCATCCTCGAACTGCGCGAGCGTGTCCTGCAAAGTAGACATGGTGTTATCCAGCAAAAACCACGAAATCCCATCTATCGTGGCAACCAATTGCCCATTGATATCCGGTATCTCTTTTCCGCCGCCGGCAAAATAGCAATGCGCCACACTGGTACCGCTCAGAGAACCGGGCAGTTTGAGTATCGGCTGCGCTTCGGCCAGCGCGATATTCTCCCGCGGCTCGACTGTCTCCGCGCCATCGCCCGCTGCATTCTTTGTGTTAGGCTGAAGTTCATCCCAAGCCTCGCCGTCGGCTGGCGCGGCCGGTACGCTCCCGCCTGTCGCCCGTTCCGGCGCGCTTTCCGCGCTGTCGCTCGGTACGGAAGCATCGCTCTCCGGCACGCTGTTGCGCGGCTGCACGGCCTGACCACCCTCAGGTGGCACAGCCTGTGCGCCTACGTTTTGCTGACTACCTGCTGTCAGTCCTGCGTCCTCCGCGGCGTCCGCCACCGCCTGACCGGCCGCCGCATCGGCGGCTGCGACCCCGTCCGATCCCGCGGACGTATTGGTGTTGCCGCTGCCGTCCACCGTACTAAACGCAGGCATCAGCCCACCGCCGAGCACCACCAGCACCACAACGGCAGCGGCCGCCACCATTGTAAACACCGGCATGCGGCGCGCCGGCTTTTCCGGCTGCACCACGCGCAGCTTGGTTTCCTGCTCCAGCCGCTGCATGATGCCCTCGTGCAGACCTTCGGGCAGCTCGGTCTCTTCGGTAAGCCATGCCCGCATCTGCTCCAAATCCTGTTTCAGCGCGGCGCACGAGGGGCACTCCGCCAGATGCTCTTCCAGCTTTTCCCGCTCGGAATCGGTCAGCGTGCCGTCCAGACTGTTGGACACCAACTGCTCAAAATATTCTTCATCGCTCATGCGTCCCCGCCTCCTTTCGATAGGTTAGACGCGACAGACAGAAAAAGGTTCCCTCTGCGCAGCAAAACCTTGCGCAGCGCAATGCGTGCGCGAGAGAGTCGGGACTTGACCGTGCCTTCGCTGATCTCCAGCACCTCCGCGATCTCGGTATAGCTCATGCCGGACACATCGCGCAACAGTATAATGCGGCGATGCTCCTCGCTGATTTCCTCCAAAGCCGCCGCCAGTTCGCGCCCCAACTCGCGGTTTTCCAGATGCTCCTCGGGTGTCGGTGCGGGATCCGGCATCGGGCGCTCATTTTCCTCCTCGTCCACAATGGACTGCGTTTGCGGCTGGGTATGCTTGTGACGGGCAAAATCCACACACATATTCATCGTGATGCGAAACAGCCAGGTGGAAAAGCCGCTGTCCCCGCGGAAAGACTCGATTGACCGCCATGCACGCAGAAATACCTCCTGCACAATGTCGGCGGCATCCTCCGGACTGCCGGACGAGCGCAGCGCAACCGCGTATACCCGCTTCTCATACCGGCGCACCAGCTCTTCAAAGGCATCCAGCTCACCGCGCTTGGCCCGCGCCAGAATATGCTTTTCGTCCACAGCTTCCGCCTCCTTCTGATGTCAAATATCCTTCAGCAACCGGCAGCGCGCTTCATCTCCTCGGCCAAAGGATAAAGCTGCTCGAGCCGTTCGAGTGCACAGATACGCATTTTGAATGTCTTCAGACCGCTCTGGCCCTTGAGATACCAGTTAACATGGCGGCGCGCCTCCAGCATCGCCACACGCTCACCCTTTTGCTCTGCCGCCAGTTCGATTTGCCGGACTGCCGTGTCAATCCGCTCGGCGAAGGGCGGCAGCGGCGGGCATACGCCGGTCTCCAGCAGCGCGTTTGCCCGCTCGAAAATCCACGGGTCGCCCAACGCCCCGCGCCCAATCATCACCGCGTCCGCGCCGGTATGCTCCAAGATGCGCGCCACGTCCTCCGGCACGGCCACGTCGCCGTTTGCGATCACCGGAATGGATACCGCCTGCTTGACCGCGCGGATTGCGTCCCAGTCCGCGATACCGCTGTACTGCTGCGCGCGCGTGCGGCCATGCAGCGCAACTGCCGCCGCACCAGCCTGCTCGGCCATGCGCGCAAATGCCACAAAGTTGACGCTTTTCTCATCCCAGCCCTTGCGGAATTTGACCGTCACCGGCACATCCACCGCACGGCTGACCGCCTCAATCACCCGCGCGGCAAGCGCCGGGTCGCGCATGAGCGCTGAGCCGTCGCCGTTATTGACAATCTTAGGCGCAGGACACCCCATATTGATGTCAATGATGTCGCAGCCGGACACCGCGCGCGCAATCTTTGCGCCTTCCGCCATGGTTTCCGGCTCGTGGCCGAAAATCTGCGCCGCTGCGGGATGCTCGTTTTCCGCCAGCGCCAGCAAACCCGGCGTTTTTTTATCCCCATAGGTCAGCGCTTTGGTGGAGACCATTTCGGTCACCGTCAGCGCCGCGCCGTGCTCGCGGCAAATCTGCCGAAAGGCACGGTCGGTCACGCCGGCCATCGGCGCGAGCACCATCCGTCCGGCAAGCGTTACGTTCCCGATTTGCATCAATCTCCCCCTCTGCGCATAATTTAACGCTGTATATTGTAACATACAGCCCTACTGATTGCAACTTGCAAAGTGGTGACAAAATCACATCGCGCCCGAAACGCGAAAAGCTCCCTTACGGGAGCTTTTTATAACACCATGGTCAATATTTTTTCACTGAAGAAATAGCCAAACGAAATCAGCACGGTATTCCACGCCGCAATGCCGAGCGCCGACCAGCCGACAAACCACTTGACCGGCATGCGGATCAGTCCCGCCGGGATGGATACAATCGTGCGCAGAACCGGAATAATGCGGCACAGCGCCAGTCCGCGACCATGCTGCGCATCGATATACGCATGGCAGCGTGTGACAAACGAGCGGAATTTTTCGCTTTTGCCGAACAGCTTTTCCATAATGGGCTCACCGCCCCAATAGCACAGACCGTAGATCACCAGACTGCCCAGCACGCCGAACACCACGCTCAGTACAAGCGTCAGCACGAGCGACAGCTCACTCTGCGCAATCAGCACGCCGATAGACGGCATGATCACGCCCGCCGGAAAGCCCGGCAGATTCATATATTCGCAGAAAATCACCGCACAGACCAGAATCAAGCCATACTGGTGAAACAACTGAAAAAATAATTCGGCGGTCATACGCCAAGCCACCTCTACCGTTTTCAGACTGCGCCCGGTTTGGCGCGTCTTACTGTTTGCCTTTAGTATAACAAGCCCACCGCGACAAAACAAGGGCGCGCGCCCGCAATTTGCAATCTGTTCACAAAAAGGGGCCGCTTATACAGCGACCCCCTTTGTTATCCTTGCAGTTACGCCGGCTCAAACTCGTCCTTGCCGACTGCGCACAGCGGGCAAAGCCAATCCTCCGGCAGGTTTTCAAACGCCGTTCCGGGCGCGACACCGTTATCCGGATCTCCTTGCGCAGGATCATAAATATAACCGCAAACCTTGCATACATACTGGCTCATTTGGCTATCTCCTTTTATTATTAATATTTGATATTAATATACCGTATTTATCATTTAATTTCTATCGGAATACTATACAATATTGTCGCGGCTTTTTCGCTCTTTTTCAGACGAGCAGCCAAAGCACAGCCCAAATCCCGCTTGCCGCCACCGCGCCGAGCGCGAATGCAATCGCCGGACGCAGCCATGACGAGCGCCTGCGGGAGCCGCGCCCCACCAGATAGCGGTTTGCAATGCGGCAAGCCTCACGCACCGCGTCGCTGCGCGGCACGGTGCAGTCCCGCACCAGAAAAATCGCCTGCTCAAATACCCCGTGCTCATCCGGCCGCACCACCACCACACGACGGCTGATTCCTTTTACCATAGCAAATCCCTCCCTTTTGCAGCAAGTATTGCCAAAAAGGGAGGGATTTAATCATCGCATTTTCTCAACGCGCATCACCAGCGCCGTGCGGTCGTCATCATGCCCACGGCCCACCGCGCCCGTGACCAAACGCATCGCCAGCTCCTTGGGGCTGTCCTCCGCATGCGCAAGCAGGGTCTCCCGCACCCAGCCGTCATCCATGCCGTCCGAAATACCGTCGGACAGCAGAATACACAGGTCGCCGTCTCCAAAACGCAGCGGCACCGGCGCACCCAGTGCGTCCTCCTCGGCCAAGCCGATGGGCAGCGCCTTGCTGGTCAGCATCTTCCACTGGCCGCCCATGCGCAGGTAGGAGGGCGCTGCGCCGCACTTGAGGCTTTCCGCCTGTCCTGTAAACAGGTCGAGCGTAAGCGCGTCGAGCGTGGTAAACCGCGTCCCGTCCGAGCGCAGCCGCAGCGCGGGAGACACCGCTTTCAGCGCATCCGCGATCGTGATGCCCGCGCGCAGGAAACGCTCGAGCGAGGTGATCAGCATGCGGCTGTCCTGCTGCGCGGCCGTACCCGACCCCATGCCGTCGGACAGCAGCAGGCAGGCAATGCCCGCATCGGTCAGGAAGTAACAGCCGCTGTCGCCGGAGACCGCGGATTCCTCCTTCTGCTGTCGGCCGATGCCGACAATCGCGCGAAAAGGCGCGCGCTCACGCATTTCCACATGCGGACCAAGCTCGTCCTCCACCCGTTTGGGAGCAGTCAGCGTCACACCGAGCAACGCGCTCAGCCCCGCGGAAAAGCCCTCGCCCTGCCGCAGCACATCCTCGATGCCCTCGCCATACAGCTCGATTGCCAGTCGGCCTTGCGCGTCCCGCACCGCGCACACGCGGTCAATCCAGCCGAACGCCGCCGCATACCGCCGAATCTGCCGCTCCATCATGGGCTGGGCGGTCACATCCTTCGTCGCCTCCGCGCCCAGTTGACGAAGAATATCCGTAATGCCCGCATATTGGCGCGCAAGCAGGCTCTGGTTTTCCTCCTGCTGTCGCCGAAGGCTTTGGCGCTCGCGCAGCGCAAACAACGCGCTGTTGATGGCGCGCATCAGCTCGGGCAGATGCACACAGCGCGAGGCAAAGTGATAGGGAAAGTCGGAAAGCTCCGCCCGTCCGCGTTTGAGCATGGGCTGAGTCACATCGTTGAGCGCGGCCAGCGTCGTCACATAGTCGCGCTGCCAGCACTGGGAGCACAGCACGCAGTTTTTGCACACCCGGTCGCTCGCGCGGTCGAACACCGCACGCACATTCTGGTCGCCCGCCGCCTTGCCCTCGCTGATGCCATTGAGCATCGCCAGATACAGCTCGTAAAACGCCTGCGCCGCTTCGGTGGCGCACTTGCTCGCCGTCTGCCGCACCGTGCGGTGCGCCGCCTCGCCCATGAGCGTGTCAGGCAGAAAGCTGTGGCGCATCGCATCCCATACCAGCGGCGGCATGACGGCGAACCCCGCTACCGCACAGATGAGTTCGAGAATCATCGGCACAAACAGCACATGCTCCACGCCCAGCATCGCCGCGCACAGTCCGGAGCCCAGCGCGCACAGCGCAAACCAGCCGCGTCCGCTGTCCCGGAACAGACCCGCGACCAGCGCGCACAAGCCGTAACAGCAGGTAAACAGCGCACCGTAGCCGCAGGCGATATCCATCGCGGCGCCCAGCGCCACGCCGGTCGCCGCGCCGGGTGCCGCCCCGCCGAGATAGGCTGCCGCAAGCGTCAGCAGGAGCGCTGCCACACGGGCAGGCGAGAGCAGAGCAAACAGGCTCAGGTCGGACAGCGACAGCAGCACAGTGGCCACCAGCACCAGCAGTGTCGCCGGTCGCCGCCAGTCATTTTCGTCCCGCGGCGGCGAGAGGGCCGCGCCATAGACGCGGCATGCCCCGAGCGTCAGCAGCTGCACGGCGGCAAACGGGAGCAGCGCCGAAAGGGTAAGCGCCGCGCCCGACGGCAGGAACACGAAGGTACACGCCGCCCCTGAAAGCGCCGCTACGACCGGCGCAAACCATGCCGTGCGCACAATGCGTAGGCCTGCGCACACGCTCATCACGCACAGAACCAGCAGCACCGCCGCAATGTACACGCCGCTTTTCATTCCACCGCCCAGCAGCATCAGCCCGCAGACCACGCCGCCAACCGCACTCAGTCCCGCACCGCGCGCCATCAGCGCCGCCGCCATCGCAAGCCCGAACGGCGCATAGCCGCCAAACACCGTGCCGCGCGCGAGCACCGCGCACAGAATAAACCGCTGCACACCGGTGATTAAGATGTGCAGATGCTCTTCGTTCCACAGCCGCGCCAGCCATGCCGCCGCGCGGCCCAGCACAAGCGGCGCAGCCCGCTTTGTTTTTTGCTTGTCCATTTTCGCTCTGCCTCCCTTGTTTTCCCAGTATAGCCCAAAGAATTTGCGGGCTTTGCCGGAAAATAAGGGCGGGAATAGAGCTTTTACAGTTTTTCTATGCGTCGCCTCGGTTATGACAAAAAAACACAGCGGGGTGAGTGCATCCACCCCGCTGTATTTTGAAGGCAATGTAAGCTATAGCGTCTCCGCGGCGCGGCAATGGTCGGCGAAAATATCGCCGACGGCATCCATCTCGCCAAGCCCGCGCAGACAGGTTTCCACCGTATACCCCTCGCTCTCCAGACGGCTCTTCCAGCTATCCTCTTCTTCACCGGCAAGGTCGTTGTGCGCATGGTCGCCCGCCACAATCATCAGCGGCGCAAGGTGCACATGCGTGACCGCATGCGCGTCCAGCCGCGCGAGCACATAATCGAGATGTGGAAAGCCCTCGACCGTGCCGACATACACCCGCTCGGCACGGTGATATCGGAAGCAGTTCTCGACCAGCGCGTATGCGGCGTTTGCCGGATGCTCGGTGCCGTGCCCCATGAACACATAGGCTTCATCCTGCGCAAGCCGCGGCATTTCGGCCAAAAGCGACCGTGTCAGCCGCAGGTAATCCTCGGTATCCCACAAAAGCGGCCTGCCGATGAGCAGCCGCGCAAACCGACCGCGATACGGACGCAGCTGCGCCAGCAGCTTTTCGTATTCCTGCCCGAAGATAACATGCAGGCTCTGGCAGCGCACCTCCTCATACCCTTGCTCTGCCAGCCGCTCCATCAGCTCCTCCGGCGCAGGGATGTACACACCCTCCTCCCGCTCGATTTTGCGGGCGACCATGCGCGAGGTAAAGGCGCGGAAAAAGTCATAATCCGGGAACGCCTTGTGCAGCCGCTGCTCGATTTTCTCGATTGCGCTCCGCGCCTGCGGCATGCTGGTGCCAAAGCTGACCACCATCAGCGCTTTTTTGCCCATATCAAAATCCCTCCCGTTTGACCATCTGATACAGCAGCGCATTGACAATTGCCGCCGCCACGTTCGAGCCGCCCTTTCGTCCGCGCGCGATGATATACGGCGTATTCCCACCGAGAAACAGCGCCTTGGCCTCGACCACATTGACAAATCCGACCGGCACGCCGATGACGAGCGCGGGCTGCACCGCGCCCTCCCCTATCAGCTCATGCAGACGGATGAGCGCAGTAGGCGCATTGCCGATGGCAAAAATCAGCGGCCCTTCCAGCTTTGCCGCGTGCTCCATGGAAACCGTCGCGCGCGTCACGCTACGCGCTTTGGCTTCGCGTGCAACCTGCTCGTCCGCCATCAGGCAGAGCGCGCGTCCGCCGAGCTTTGCCAGCGTCGCCTTGCTGATGCCCGCCAGCGCCATATTGGTATCGGTCACGACGGTTGCGCCCGCAGCAAGCGCCGCCTTTGCCCGCTCGATAACGGTTTCGGAGAAACACAGATTGTCCGCGTAGTCAAAGTCCGCCGTCGTGTGGATGACGCGTTTGACCACTTCGGCCACACCCGGCGCGAAGGTTCGTTCGCCGAGTTCGGCGGTGATCATCTCAAAGCTGCGCTTTTCTATCTCGGCAGGCGCCATGCGTCCGTTTACCATTCGATGCCCTCCCTTGCGGCCACGCCATCGTCAAAGGGGTGGCGGTGTTTGACCATTTCCGTGATATAATCCGCGCGCTGCTGTAGGGCTTCGGACGGGTTTCGTCCGGTCAGCACAACCTCGAGTGTGTCCGGTCGACCATCCAGAAAATCGAGCACCGCTTGCTCGTCCAGAAAGCCGCAGGAAATGGCCGCGCACACCTCGTCCAGGATAAGCAGCCCCGCGCCCTCGCGCACCGCGTAGCCGGTTGCGGCAGTAAAGGTACGCTGTATCGCGTCCGCTGTTTGCTTTTTCTCGTCGTCTGTCATCTGGAAAGAGAATTTGCGCACCGGATTGGCCGCGAGCATGGTCACCGTTTCGAGCTTTGCCAGCGCGCGGCACTCGCCTGAAGTACCGTCCTTCAAAAACTGCGCCAGCACCACCTTGCCGCCGCGTCCCGCAAACCGCACCGCCAGACCGACCGCCGCGGTCGTTTTTCCCTTACTGTCGCCGCAGTATAAATGCACACAAGCTTTATTATTCATGCGTTTCCCTCCAAAATTCGGTAAATCAAATCCATATCGAGCGCCCGCCGGACGGTATCCGCCAGACGGTCATATTCCTGTTCCTTGTATCCCGCGATATCCAGCGCCGTGTCCTCCAGCGAAACACCCTTGCGCCCGGCAAGCGCCTGCGCCAGCCCCAGCGCGACCCCCGGCGCGTCAAACACGCCGTGCAGATAGGTACCATAGGCGTTTTCCGCCTGACAGCCATCCGAAATCGCTGTGCCGTCCACACGGGTAAGCATGGCAAACGGCAACGCCTCCGCGTCTCGCCTCGTTTCGCCCATGTGGATTTCGTATCCCTCGACTGCTGCGCCCGACAGCTGCGTCAGCACACCGGATAAATGCCCCACCGTGCCGTGCGCCTGCGTTGTGGTCTTGCGCGGGCGAAACACCGTGTCCACGGGCAGCAGCTCAAGGCCGCGCAGGCTGCCGCCGCCCTCGGTGTTTTCCGGGTCGGACACTGTGCGTCCCAGCATCTGATACCCCCCGCACACGCCGAACACGGGTGTACCCGCCGCGTGCTGCTTGCGCATCTGCGCCTCCATGCCGCTCTCGCGCAGCCATTTCAGGTCGGACAGCGTCGCTTTCGTGCCGGGCAGGATCATCATATCCGCCCCTTCCAGCTGCGCAGGCTTGTCCGCGTAATAGACGCCCACGCCCGGTACACGGCCCAGCGCGGCAAAGTCCGTGAAATTGGACAGCCGCGGCAGCCGTACAACCGCGATCCGCACCGCCGCGCCGCGCGCATCACCATCCAGTTGTTCGGATAAGCTGTCCTCGTCATCGATATCAAACCGTCCGTATGGCACCACGCCCGCGACCGGCTTGCCGGTCAGTTCTTCGAGCTGCGCCAAACCGGGACGCAAAATCTCCACATCGCCGCGGAATTTGTTGATGATGAGCGCACGGATGCGCGCCTGCTCGTCCGCGTCGAGCAGCTTTACCGTTCCGTAAAGCGAGGCGAACACGCCGCCGCGGTCGATATCACCCACCAGCAGCACGGGCGCGTCCACCAGCTTCGCCAGCCCCATATTGACGATATCGTCCTGCTTCAAATTGATTTCCGCCGGACTGCCCGCGCCCTCGATAACAATAATGTCATACTCGGCCGCTAAGCTGTCATATGCCCGCTTAACGACCGGCAGCAGCGCTTTTTTATCGCCCCAGTATTCGCGGGCGGTGCGGTTGCCGCGCGCCCGACCCATCACAATCACCTGCGAGCCGACATCACTTGTTGGCTTGAGCAAAATCGGGTTCATACGCACGTCGGGCGCGATGCCCGCCGCCTCGGCCTGCACGACCTGTGCGCGGCCCATCTCGCCGCCGTCAGCTGTGATAAACGAGTTGAGCGCCATATTCTGCGCTTTAAACGGCGCGACACGCCAGCCGTCCTGTCGCAAAATACGGCAGAGTGCCGCGCACAGCAGGCTTTTGCCCGCGTTTGAGCAGGTGCCCTGCACCATAATGCACCGCGCCATCAGCCTTCCTCCTTCTGCACCGCATCGAGCGCCGCAAGCAGCGCGTCGCTCTCTTTCCGCGTCTTGACCGCCGTGCGGTAGTATCCTCGTGTTAAACCGCGGTAATTGGAGCAGTCTCGTATCAGAATACCGCGCCGCGCGAGTTTGTCCTGCAAGTCGACATCCTGTGCGCGAAACAGCAGGAAATTTGCTTCTCCCGCACAAACCCACAGCCCACGCGCGGCAAGCTGCGCCGCCAGATACGCGCGCTCACACGCGATTCGCGCGGTGCTCTCCTGTGCAAAATTACGCTCACGCGCGCATGCCACCGCGCATGCCTGCGCCACCACCGACACGTTCCATGGCTGCCCCACGCGGTACAGGCCCTCTATCAGCGCTGCGTCCGCCGTCATGCACCAGCCGAAGCGCACGCCCGGCACAGCGTACATCTTGGTATATGCCCGCAGCAACACAAGCGTCGGAAATTCGTCCAACAGCGGCACAAGCGTGCGCTGCGCACCGTCTGCCACAAAATCGAGAAAACACTCGTCCACAATCAGCCGCGCGCCTACTTGTGCGCACCGCACGGCAATCTCGCGCAGCAGCGCGGGAGTAATCGTGCGTCCGGTCGGGTTGTTGGGGTGGCACAGATAGACCGCGTCCAGTTCGGGCGTGATATCGTCCAGAATCCGCTCGGTAACGGCAAAAGCCTCGTCCGCGCGCAGCATATGAAAACATAGCCGCGCATCCGTGAGCGTGCGCTCGTATTCCGCGAAGGTCGGCGCGAGCAGCAGCGCGGTTTTGGGGCGCAAAACCGTCGCCAGCCGGTCGAGCACGTCCGCCGCCCCGCTGCCGCAATAGATGCGATCGGGGTCGACGCCCTCCGCCGCGCCGATCGCCTGCCGCGCCGCGCGGCAAAACGGGTCTGGGTACTGTGTGCAGGCGTCGACCGCGTCCAGCATTGCCTGTTTGACGCGCTCCGGGATGCCATAAGGGTTGATATTGGCCGATAAGTCCACCGGCGCGCCGCCAAAGCGCGCGGCAAACGTATACACATCGCCGCCGTGTACATATGCGGGCATGGGATTCCTCCTTTTTATCCAAGCGGCGGCCATGCAAAAAGGAGCCGCAGCATCGCGCACAGCACAAGCGCGAGCGCGCTCGCCATGCTCATCAGGTCGCAGGTCTGTAAGATATCCGTGCGCCGCACCACACGGTCGGGGTCGCCGAACGACGCTTTTTTGACCGTTTTCCCAAAATAGCTTGCATCCCCGCCAAGCCGGATATGCAGCGCGCCCGCGCAAGCGGACTCGGTCTGTCCGGCGTTCGGGCTTTTATGTCCGTTCCGGTCGCGCCGGCAAATGCGCAGCGCGTTGCGGTTGTCGAGTCCCAGCATACCCGCCGCCGCAATCAGGCAGACAGCAGCCAAACGCGCGGGGACAAAATTAAAAACATCGTCCATGCGTGCGGAAAACTTGCCGAAATACTCATATTTGTCGTTGTGGTAGCCGACCATCGAATCGAGCGTGTTGACCGCCTTGTACAGCAGCCCCAGCGGCGCGCCGCCAATGAGCAGGAAGATGAGCGGCGCGACTACGCCGTCTGTCGTGTTCTCCGCGACCGTCTCGACCGCCGCCTTAATAACGCCCGCCTCATCGAGCTGACCGGTATCGCGGCCGACATACATTGCAACCGCCTTGCGTCCGTCCTCGAGCGACTGTCCCAACGCGCGGTATACCTGTTTTCCTGCATCGGCAAGGCATTTTCGCGCCAGAATCAGCCAGCAAAGCAGCGTTTCGGCTGCAAAACCCAGCCAGAAATTCACCCCGCGCAGCCAGCGCAGCGCGAAAAACGGCGCGGCAAAGCTGATGCCGCACACAATCAGCCACAGCAGCACGCCTGCGGCTGTTTCACCGCGGCGGGTTTTGGGAAACAGCCGCCGCAGGATTTTTTCGGTCAACGACACCAGCCGCCCAATGAGGCACGCAGGGTGCAGCGCAGTGTTCGGGTCGCCCAGCACAGTGTCCAACAAAAAGCCGAGCAGCACGGCACAGGTCAGGTACATGGTTTGTCTCCTTTAATGTATTGCGGGATGCCCGCCGTCACACGCACGACCGCGTCCGCCTCGTCCGCCAGTGCGCAGCACAGCCGCCCGACCGCCTCGCGGTAGGCTTCGTCCATGCGGTCGATCGGCACCACACCGCAGCCGACTTCGTCGCAGGTGACCGCATGGCCGCGTAAAGCGTCCAGCAGCGCCATCGGGTCGCGGCCTGCCGCAAGCGCCTCCCGCACGCGAAGGTGCAGATTTTCCGCAAGCGGCAGCGCGGGATACAGTGCACGCGCAAGCGCGGCCTTGCCTTGATGCGCCCCGCCAATAATGAGCACGGTCATATTATCATTCCTCCCAACGCGGCGCACGCGATCGCCAAAAGCTCGGATACCGAAATGAAAAATCCGGCCAGGTCGCCCGTGATGCCGCCGAAGACACGGCGGGTCATCTGTTCATGCACGCCGTACCACATCAGCAGCACGATAATGAGCACCGTACCTGCCGTCAAACCGTGCGGCACGGCATACAGCAGCAGTCCGGCTGCGGTCAGATAGAGCACAAACTCCAGCAGCAGCGCGATGGCAACCGTTTTTTTGTCGCTGTTTTCCGCAAACAGGTGGGCAAGGCCGGAATCCTTCGCGCAAGGCGTAAGTACGACCTTGCAGCCGCCCAGTGTGCGCGCGAGTGCAAATCCGGCAAGCACCAGCGGCAGCAGCGTGGGCGCGTGGTAAACCTGCGCAAAGCAGCCGACCTCGGCCAGCAGAAAAGCCATCAGCCACATCGGGCCAAATGCCCCGACGTGCGGGTCCTTCAAAATCGCCAGCCGTTTTTCCCGGTCGCCGTAGGAGCAGAGCGCATCACAGGTGTCGCACAGGCCGTCCAGATGGATGCCGCCCGACACAAAAAGCGGGATAAGCGCCGCTCCGACCGCATAAAACAGCCCGTCGGCAGCAAAGTGCGTGCAGAATATGAACCAGAGCCACTCGAGCGCACCAATCAGCACGCCGACCAGCGGCAAAAAGCCGAGCGCCCAGCGCATCGTCCGCTTTTCCCACCGCACCTGCGGCACAGGCACGACCGAATACATGGAAAACGCGACCAGCAGGCCGCTCCACGCGCTTTTCATGGCTCTTTCGCTCCTTTCAGCGGCAGTAAAATGCCGCATACCGACTCATATACCGCCTCCGCCCGCGCCGCCAGCGCGCGGTTCAGCGCCGCAAGGTCGCGGATATACCGTTCCGTCTCAGGGGGATAGCCTACGCCGTCGGAAAAGATTTCGTCCGTCACCGCGACCAGCGTTTCGCAGCAGTCTTGCAAATGCGCTATTCCTGCAAGGATGCTGCCGAACGCCGCGTCGCCCGCGCCTTCGGGCGCAAAAATTTCATTTGCCAGCAGATTGCCCAAATCCTCAAGCAAAATCCCGTCATATCGTCGGGCAAGCGGTAGATTTTGCAGCCCCAGCGGACACTCGACCGTCTCAAAGCCTTTACCCCGCCGCAGCGCGCGGTGCCGCGCGATGCGCGCCTGCGCCGCCGCACCAAAGGGCTGCATGGTTGCCAGATACAACCGGGAGGACGGCGCAGCTTCGCACAACAGGCGCTCCGCATGTGCGGATTTTCCGCTTGCCGCGCCGCCGGTGACCAAAATCAGCATATGCTCGTCCTTCCTTCTGTGTTTATGTTAGCGGCTGATATGCCTCGACCCCTGCCTCGGCAAAGCTCGGCATGCCGTCATAGGCTGCAAACACCAAATCGAGCAGGCTGACCGCCGCAACCGCGCCCGTTCCCTCGCCCAGCCGCATGCCCGCCGTGATAAACGGCTGAAGTTCCAGTTCGCGCAGCAGCAAAGCGCCCGCGGGCTCCTCCGAGCGGTGTCCCGCGAGCAGATACCCGCGCACGGTGGGACACAGCCGCACCGCAACCAGCGCCGCCGTGCACGAAATCACGCCGTCGAGCACGACAGGCAGTCCGCAGGCCGCCGCGCCTAGATACAGTCCGGCCAGCCCCGCGATATCCAGCCCGCCAACCTTGTGCAGCACGTCGAGCGGGTCACTCGGGTCAGGTCGGTGCAATGCCAGTGCGGTTTGAATTGCGCGTACTTTGCGTTCCAGCCCTTCCGAGGAAAGACCCGCGCCGCGGCCGGTCACGGTTTGCACGTCCGCGCCGGTCAGCGCAGCGGTCACGGCGGCGCTTGTCGTCGTGTTGCCGATGCCCATTTCGCCGCCGCACAGCAGGTCGTACTCCTGCGCGGCACACCACTGCGCCAGTTCCATCCCCGTTTCAACCGCCCGCACGGCCTCTGCCCGCGTCATAGCGGCCTGTTTTGTCATATCCGCCGTACCGTATCGAATTTTGCGATGCAAAATCCTTTCGCCCTGCACGTCGCGCGCCACGCCGATATCCACCGGGAAGCTGTCCATGCCGATATGCCGCGCCATCAGACAGACCGCCGACCGGCCGCGTCCCATATTTTCGGTCACGGTCGCGGTAACCTCCTGTCCGCACTGGGTCACGCCCTCGGCGACCACGCCGTTGTCCGCGCAAAACATCACAACCGCGCGCTTGGCAATCGAGGGGCGCGGCGTGCGCCGGATGGCGGCAATCTGCGCCACTGCGTCCTGCAACAGCCCCAGACTGCCCAGCGGCATCGCAATATCGGAAAACCGCTGTGCCGCCTGCACGCGGCTCTTCTCGCAAGGCGGGCGCACCGCCGCAATTCCCTGCTGCAAATCCATGGTGTGTCATCCTTTCTGCGCACAGCGGCGCACAAACTGCGCGGCAAACGTCGGGTTTGCACGAAAATACAGGTGCGGGAATCCCGCATACAGCGTATCGCTTGCGTGAATACACGCCCACGCGCGGCCGTTCGGCTTGCATGCGTCAAAATCCGCGCCCTCGTCGCTCGACACCGCATAATGAAACGCGTGCGCGCGAATAGACTCCCCTGCGCGGCACAGCAGATTATCCCGCCGTGCGGTCAGCGTCACATAGCCGAAGGGCTGTAGCTTTTTGGTCAAATGCGCGTCTCCATCGAACACGCCCGCCATTGCCGCGCCGTCCAGCGTGTAGTGCAAGTAGAGGAAGCCGCCACATTCCGCAATCGTCGGCAGACCGCCGCACACGGCAGCACGGATGCTGTCGCGCATGGTGCGGTTTGCCGCCAGCCGCGCCGCGTGCAGCTCAGGATATCCCCCGCCAAGATACAGGCCGTTCACGCCGTCCGGCAGTTTTTCGTCTGCAAGCGGAGAAAACGGTACCAGCTCCGCGCCGAGCGCGCGCAGCACGTCAAAGTTATCCGCATAGTAAAAGCAGAACGCGCGGTCCTGCGCCACCGCAATACGCACCGGCTTATCTACCGCCGGTATCAGCGGCGCGATTTCGTCCGCAAGCGGCGGCGCGGTACGCGAAAGCGCCAGCAGACCGTCAAGGTCGAGTCCCTGCGCCGCCGCGTCGGCCAGCCGGTCGAGCTTGTCCGATAGATCCCGAATCTCGGCCGCAGTCACAAGACCGAGGTGGCGGTCGGGGATTTCCGCGTCCGGAATGGGCGGCAAAAAGCCATAAACCGGCAAGCCCGCTTTTTCCGCGATTGCCCGATAAAACGGGTACATTGCCGCGGTTACACCGTTGAGAATCACGCCGGCAAGCGTATTCGGTGCAAAATCCCGAAACCCTTGTATCTCCGCCGCAAGCGACAGCGACTGCCCGCGCGGACGGACGATCAGCACAGCGGGGGTATGCGTCGCGCGGGCCAGATGCGCCGCCGAAGCGGTGTCGGTCATACCGGAAACACCGTCATAAAAGCCCATCACGCCCTCGATGATGCCCACGCCATCCGTCGGAATGTGGCGCGCCAGCTGCCCGCGCACCTCGCCTTCGTCCACGAAAAACAAATCGAGGTTGCGGCTTGGAATGCCGAGCGCCTCGGTGTGGAACATCGGGTCGATGTAGTCCGGCCCACACTTGAAGGCCGCAAGCGGCACGCCGCGACGCTGCAAGGCGCGCAGCAGCGCGGTCGTCACCGTCGTTTTGCCGCAGCCTGAGCCGGTGCCCGCCAGCAGCAGGCGGGGTGCGTTATTCTGCATCTTTTCCGCCTCCCGACAGGATAAAAACCGGATTGAGCGCAGTCATCATGGTATACGGCCCGATCGCACGACCGCGCGCGGCGGCCAGCTGCGAAACCTCAATATTCGCAAAACCCAGTTCCACCAGCGCATGCCGTGTTTCCTCCAGCGTTTCCAGCGCAATCGCGGTGACCACCACGCGCACAGAGGCATTTTTCTCCTGCGCAATTTCCAAAATGCGCCGCATCGCGCCGCCGCTGCCGCCGACGAACACACAGTCCGGTGCGGGCAGCGTCTCCAGCGCTTGGGGCGCACGCCCCGCTATGATTTGCACGTTATATCCGCCCAGCTTGCGTCGGTTTTCTTCCAGCAGTGCCAGCGCGTCCGCGTCACGCTCGACCGCGTATACCTTGCCCTCGCACGCGCGGCGCGCCAGTTCGAGCGTCATCGCGCCCGTACCCGCGCCCACATCCCAAACTGTGTCGCCCGGCTGCACCGCCAGCCGTCCGCACGCTGTCCAGCGCACTTCCTCCTTGGTCATGGGGACGTTCCCGCGCGTGAACATGCTGTCGCGCAAGGGTTCGGCCGCATTGACCGCGTCCGGATGCACAATCAGCAGCACAGCGAGGTCGCCGCAAGGCTGCGCGGCAAGTACTTCTGCCGTCGCAGTCTGCACACGCTCGGTTTCCATGCCGAGATTTTCCCCCAGATGGACGGTCAGCCCGCCGAGACCCGCATCCGCAAGCGTTCGGCATACGGTCTGTGCGTTCTGCGCTCCACCGGTCAGCACAAACACCTTTTTGTGATAGCTGACCGCGCCGAGGATGCTGCCCGCGCGCCCATGCAGACTGCGCACGCAAACGTCATCATAGGAAACGCCCAGCTTTGCGCAGAAATATTGCAGGCTGGACAGGCCGCACACCAGCCGCACGTCCCCGTGCGGTGCAAGCTGCTCCCGCAGCCGCGCCGCCGCGCTGAAAAAGCCCACGTCGCCCGAAACCAGCACCGCGACCGTTTGCCCATTTGCATCCACCGCGCGCGCGGCCAGTTCGGTAAACGGGCAAATCTCCGTCTCTGGCCCGATGGAAGCAAGCCGATGCGTGGCGAGCACGGCGTCCGCCGTACTCAGCACACGGCGGGCTTCACCAGTCAGCGTGTCCGACGTACCCATTCCCGCGCCGATGATATAAAATATACGGGCCATATCCTTCCCCTTTCTTAACATTTGCGGCATCTCTCGCCCACTTGTCCGACTGCGGCGCGCAGCCGAACCGTTCCCGCCGTCCGCAGACGGCGTCTCCCCTCTTCAAAAGGCATGTTGGTATCCCTTACATCAGCGCCAGCGTCTCCTCAGCCGCCTGCACCGTGAACGCCAAGTCCTTCTGCGTGTGCGCGGACGAGACAAACATCGCCTCAAACTGGCTGGGCGCAAGATATACGCCGCGCAATAACATTTCGTTAAAATACTTTGCGTATTGCTTTGTATCGCTCGTTTTGGCAGCGGCAAAGCAGTCTACCGGCGTATCCGTAAAGTACGGACACAGGAGCGAGCCGACCTGATTGACCTGCATCTTGATCCCGTGCTTTTCCGCGCTTGCGCGCAGATGATTGGCCAGATACTGCGCCGAAGTTTCCATGACAGCGTAAATCTCCGGATGGTCGGTCAGAATTTGCAGCTGCGCCAGTCCCGCCGCCATGGCAACCGGATTGCCCGACAGCGTGCCCGCCTGATAGACCGGCCCGCACGGCGCGACCTGCTCCATGAGCACGCGACTACCCGCATACGCGCCGACCGGCATACCGCCGCCGATGATTTTACCGAAAGTGACAAGGTCGGCGCGTACGCCGAAATATGCCTGCGCACCGCCCGCCGCCAGACGGAAGCCCGTGATGACCTCGTCAAAAATCAGCAGCACACCGTGCTTATCGCACAAATCGCGCAGCCCCTGCAAAAAGCCGTCCTTTGGCGGCACAACGCCCATATTCGCCGCGACCGGCTCGACGATAACCGCCGCAACCTCGCCCGGGTTCGCGTCCAGCAGGCGCTCGACCGAGGCAAGGTCGTTATACTGCGCCATCAGCGTATCCTGCGCCGCGCCACGGGTCACCCCCTTGGAATCCGGCTCGCCCTGTGTCAGCGCCCCGCTGCCCGCGCCGACCAGCATGGCATCCGAATGGCCGTGATAACAGCCCTCAAACTTGATGATTTTGTCGCGTCCGGTCGCGCCGCGCGCCAAACGCAGCGCGCTCATCACCGCCTCGGTGCCGCTGTTCACCATGCGCACCATTTCGACATGCGGCACCATAGCGACCATCTTTTCCGCCATTTCGACCTCGAGTGCGGTCGGCGCGCCGAACGACAGGCCGTTCACCATACGGTCATACACGGCTTTCAGGATATCGGGATGGCTGTGACCGAGCACCATCGGCCCCCACGAGCCAACGTAGTCAATGTATTCCAGTCCGTCCTCGTCGAGGATGTGGCTGCCCAGTCCCTTGACGATAAAACGCGGTGTACCGCCCACCGCGCGAAACGCGCGCACCGGCGAGTTGACGCCGCCCGGCAGCACCTTTTTGGCGCGCTCGAACAGCTGCTCCGACCTCGTCATCAGCCGATATCCCCCTTCCGGATCGCGTCCGCAAGCTCACAGGCGTAGTAAGTAATCAAGATATCCGCGCCCGCACGGAAAATCGACACCGCACTCTCGCACATCACGCCGTATTCGTCAATCAGCCCCGCTTTTGCCGCAGCCTTTATCATCGCGTACTCACCCGAAACCGCGTATGCTGCAACCGGCAATTCAAATCGCTGCTTGCACTGATACACAAGATCAAGATAGCTCATCGCGGGCTTAATCATCAGGATATCCGCGCCCTCGGCAACATCGAGCGCGCACTCGCGCATCGCCTCTCTGCTGTTGTGCCAGTCCATCTGATAGGAGCGGCGGTCACCGAAGGAAGGCGCAGAGCCTGCCGCGTCGCGGAACGGGCCGTAAAAGGAGGAGGCGTACTTCGCGGCATAGGACATAATCGGCACACCCGTAAACCCGTTCTGGTCGAGCGCACCGCGGATGGCCGCAACACGGCCGTCCATCATATCGCTTGGCGCAACCATATCCGCACCCGCCGCCGCATGCGACACCGCAATCTGCGCCAGCCGTACAATCGTCTGGTCGTTATCGACGTCGCAGCCGCACAGGATGCCGCAATGTCCGTGGCTGGTGTATTCGCACATGCAAACATCGGTGATGACGTACATCTCTGGGGCCAGTTCCTTAATTTTACGGATGCCTTGCTGCACGATACCGTCCTCTGCCCACGCGCCCGAGCCGATTTCATCCTTTTCCTTCGGCAGGCCGAACAGGATGACACGGCTCACGCCGTGCGCGCGGGCGCGCTCGACCATGCGGTACAACTGGTCAGGGGAATAGTGATACTGACCGGGCAGCGAGGGAATCTCCTCGTAGATACCCTCGCCCTCCATGACGAAAATCGGCCAAATCAGGCTTTCAGGCGAAAGGCGCGTCTCGCGTACCATACGGCGCAGGCCGTCCGATGTGCGCAGGCGGCGCGGGCGAATGCTGTCATTAAACATTTATATCTCCTCCTTGATGCAGGCGACCAAGTCGTCTATGGTTGCGTTTTTTGCGATTTTCACGTTGTTATAGTGCTGTTTTGCGGCATCAGCAGTTTGTTTGCCGATGCAGAACGCGGTAACATCGGTACAGTCCGCGCCGATGGCCTCGGCAAAGCCCTCGACCGTTGAGACGCTGGTGAACGTCACTCCGTCCACCTTGCCTGCGGTGAGCAGGCTTCGCAGCGCGTCCGCCTTGTCGCAGCGGTGCACGGTGTCGTAGAGCGGCACATCGGTCACGCGGATACCCGCGGCGGACAGCTTTTCGGGTAACATCTGTCCGCCCTGTGCCGCGCGCAGCAGCAGGGCCGAACCGCCCTGTGGCATCGCGTCAATGAGCGCGTCCGCGAGGTGTTCCCCGTCGTACTGCGCGGGAAGCAGGTCAGCGGTCAGACCGCAAGCCGCCAGCGCATCCGCTGTGCCTTTCCCGATGGCCGCGAGTTTCATACCGTACAGCGCGCGCAGGTCGCGGCCGAGCCGCCGCAGCGCGTCCACCGCTGCGGGCACACCCGCAGGACTCGTGAACACCGCCCAGTCATGCGATTGCTCCAGTGCCGCCGCCAGCGGCTGCGTGTCCTCGCGCTCGATGGTTTCAATACATGGCGCTTCGATGACGTTTGCACCCAGCGCACGCAGCCGCGCCGCGAGCGTACCCGCCCGCGCTTTCGGTCGGGTCACGACGATGGTTTTGCCGTGCAGCGGCAAGGGGGTAAACCAGTCGAGCGCGTCGCTCAAACCGCACACCCGACCGACAACGATCAGCGCCGGGCTTTGCAGCCCCGCTTGGCGCACCGCGCCCGCAAGATCGGCAAGCTTTGTCACCACCTTGCGCTGCGTGCCCCGCGCGCCGTTTTCGATGACGGCGGCGGACATATCGGGCTGCATCCCCGCGTGCAGCAGGCCGTCCGTCACCTGCTCCAAAGCGGTCAGTCCCATCAGAAACACCAGCGTGCCGTCCAGCCGAACAAGGCTGTCAAAGTCGATTTTGAGCGACTTTCCCGCGCGCGCATGCGCCGTGATGATGTGCACCGACGAGGTGAAATCCCGATGCGTCACCGGGATGCCCGCAAACGCAGGCGCCGCCAGCGCGCTCGTCACGCCCGGAATGACGCGAAACGGCACGTTGTTTGCCAGCAGGTGCTCACACTCCTCGCCGCCGCGCCCGAACAGGAAGCAGTCCCCACCCTTGAGACGCACGACATTTTTCCCTTCGCATGCCAGCCGCACCAGAATGTCGTTTATCTGCTCCTGCGGCACGGGATGGTGATTATTTTCTTTGCCCACCGGCACACGCTCGGCCCCCGATGGGATAAGGTCGAGGATATCCTCTCCCACCAGCCGGTCATATACTACCGCGTCCGCCCGCGCAATCGCCTGTGCGCCCGCTGTTGTCAGCAAGCCTTTATCGCCCGGCCCTGCGCCGACCAGCGTTACCGTTCCTGTCATAGTTTTCCCTCCGCCTGATGTTTGAGTTGCAGCGCGAGCGTGCGGCCAAGGGCGGTAGCTTCCGCCCGCCGTCCGGTGACCGCGCCGCGCGCCATATGCTGCTCGTCGGCCGACACATACAGTCCGCGCAGATGCAGCGTATCGCCCTGCACTTCGGCATACGCTGCGACCGGCGCAAAGCACCCACCGCCGAGCGTGCGGATAAACGACCGCTCGGCCGCCGCGCAGTCGCGCGCATCCGTATCATCGACCAGCTGCACCACATCTTTCCATTCTCCCGCGCGGCCCTGCACGGCAAGAATCCCTTGCCCCGCCGCCGGGATGATTTCATCGGGTGAAAAATACCGACGGATGCGCTCCTGCAACCCCAAGCGGTGCAGCCCGGCTGCCGCCAGCACCAGCGCACCATATGCGCCGCTGTCGAGCTTTTTAAGCCGCGTCTGCACGTTGCCGCGCACGGGCTGCACGTCGATATCAGGAAACAGCGCTTTCAGCTGCACCCGCCGCCGGGCAGAAGAACAGCCAATCGGCTTTGCTTTATCCCACGCGCCGCCTTCCGGCAGCACCAGCGCGTCGCGCGCGTCCTCGCGCTTGGTAAACGCCACGAGCGGCAGACCATCCGGCTGCTCCATTGGCACATCTTTCAAACTGTGCACGGTCAAATCCACCCGCCCGTCGGCCAGCGCGCGGTCAAGCTCCTTGACAAACAGCCCCTTGCCGCCGACTTTATCGAGCGTTTTATCCAGAATCCTGTCGCCCGTGGTTTTCATGGTGATGAGTTCACAGTCGCCCAGCGCGCGGCAGACCTCCTCGGCCTGCACGACCGCCAGACGGCTGTCTCTGCTGCCCACTCGAATCATGTCGTTTCCTCCAATACCGCACGGATGCGCTTTGCCGCCGTCGCCGTTTTGCCATGCGCCGTGCCGTCCGACACCACGCCTGCGATGAGTCCCCCGCCCTCGCACACGGCGGGAAAGAAAAAGGTCGATTCCGCCGCGCAGTCGGCCACACTGCACGGAATGTGCAAATCCGCGCAGTCCGCCGCGATACGGTGATTGACCAGCCGGTCATTCGTCGCCGCGACTGCCAGAAAAGCCCCCGAAAGATCGCTTTTCTCATAGCCGCGAACGACATCGACCGCGATATTCGCCGGGCTTTCCGGTGCAACCACCGTCACCGCCGCGCCAAACCGCCGCAAAACGCCGACGCGCCGCGCGGCGATTGCTCCCGCGCCGAACACGACGCACGTTTGGCCCGCAAGCGAGACAAACAGCGGAAAACGCGGCGCAGGTTTGCACCGTTCCTGTACCGGTGCCGTCCAGCCGAAGCGCGTCGCGAGAAACGCCTGCACTTCTGCCAGCATTTTCCCCTTTTCCTCACGCGGGCGGGCAATCATCAGCACAGTCGCACCTGTTTCACGCGCCGCCGACAGCTTTTCTGCAAAGCCGCCCGCTTTCCCGGTGTCCTTGGTGACCAGAATGTCCGCGCGCGTCTGACGCAGCAAAGCGACGTTCATTTCCTGCGAGAACGGCCCTTGCATCGCAACAATCTGCGCGCCCGCAAAACCAAGCGACGCGCACTGCTCGAGCACGGAGACGCTCGGCAGCACCCGCGCGACCAGCCGCTCGCGCCAGCCCTCCACCGCCGTAAACGCCTCCAGCTCTTTGCTGCCGGTTGTCAGCAGCGCCCGGCCGGGATGCGCGTTCAACCAGCGCACCGCAGCGGCGGTATCGGGCACGGTCATCACGCCCTCGCTGTCGAGCGCGGGGCGCAGCAGACGGACATATTCCGCGCCCGTTCGCACGCAGGCCGCGCGCAGATTATCCGAAACCAGCGCGGCATACGGATGGGTTGCGTCGACCAGCAGGGTGTCCCCGTCCAGCACGGCCTCCATCGCGTCCGCGTCCAGCCGCCCCTCGTGCACCGTGATGCCGTGCATCGGCTCCATAACCGCCGCGCCGTAGTCGGTCGCAACATAAACATCCGCGCACCCGCCGCAGGCCGAAACAAAACGGCACAGCGCGTGTCCCTCGCTCGTACCCGAGAAAATCACGAGTTTCATACGCCGCGATACCCCCGCGGCGTCACCATGCGCCCGCCAATCACCCGTGTACAGCTGTTGCCCACAAACACGGTCGTCAGCATATCGGCCTGCGTATCGCGCAGCGCGCCGAGCGTCGTCAAAGTATATGTTTCGCCTGCGCGGCCGATATTGCGCACCATGCCGCACACCGTCTCAGCAGGCAGCGTTTCCAGCAGGATATCGCACGCGCGCTGCAAATGGTCCACCCTTTTTTTGCTTGCCGGGTTATACAGCGCAATGCAGAAATCTCCCTGCGCCGCGCCGCGCAAGCGTTTCTCAATGACCTCCCACGGAGTAAGCAGATCGGAAAGCGACACGCAGGCGAAATCATTGGTCAGCGGTGCGCCGAGCACCGCGCCGCCCGACAGCGCCGCCGTCACGCCCGGAATGACCTCGATCTCAATTTCCGGGTCCTGCGCGCACACCTCAAACAGCAGCCCCGCCATACCGTACACACCCGCGTCGCCCGACGAGACAACCGCGACCGTATGCCCCGCCTTTGCCGCGTCGCGCGCCGCCGTACAACGGTCGACCTCGCGCGTCATACCGGTCTGGATGCGTGTTTTTCCCTCAATCAATTCTGCAATCAGGTCGAGATACAGCCCGTACCCCGCCACGCAGTCGCACTGCTCGAGGGCGCGCACCGCGCGCAGCGTCATCTGCTCCGCGCCCCCCGGCCCGATGCCGATGCAATACAGCTTCATCTGCCGCTCCCCTTTCTCATATGCGCAAGGCACGCCTCCAGCCTGCCCGCGTCCACCAGTTCCTTCATGCCGCCCAGCAGCAAATCTACCGTTTTGCCGACCGCAAGCTCCATCAGTCCATCCATATCGCCGTCCCGGTACAAATCATCGTAGGCGTGATCAAAATGCAGGCGGCCCAGCGCCGTATCTTTGATTTGGGCGATCACGGGCAATGCCTGCCGGTAGGCATGCCACCGATAAAATTCCGCCTGCGCTTCGTCCAGAATACGCGCCGCCGCCTGTTTCGCCGCGGCGCTATGCGAATCATCCAAATCGCCTAAATCATCGAGGTTGTACAGCGTCACGCGCGCGTCCTCGCCCGCCGCCTGCTCAATATCGCGCGGCATGGCAAGGTCGAGCAGCAGGCGCGGGGGCTGCCGCAGCGCGGACACCTGCCGCGCGGTGAGGGTAAAGTGCGGACTGGTCGTCGCGCTGACCGCAAGATCCGCGCCCTCGAGCACCTCGCACCGCCGGTCATACGGGAATGTATCGCACCCAGCGGGGACAATCGTCTCGCCGTGATGGTAACTGCGCAGCGTGACCGTCACCGCGCAGCCCTGTGCGCGCAGCGCCTCCGCCGCGCGACGGCCCATCTCGCCGTTGCCAATGACAACCGCGCGACGGCCTTCCAGCGCACCGAAAAAATCCTGTGCTCGCCGCACACCCGCCGTCGCCGCGGACGCGGGCACCCCGGTCAGCCTGACCTCGGTGCGCACGCGCTTGCCCGCGGTCACCGCGCGCCGAAACAGCGTGTCGAGCACGCTGTCCATGGTCTGCGCCTCTCGCGCAAGCGCAGCGGCATCGCGCACCTGCGTGAGAATCTGGTCGTCCCCGAAAATCTGGGATTCCAGCCCCGCCGCGACCGCCATCAGATGCTGTACGCACGTATCGCCCGTGCGGGTCACGCTCAGGCCCCGAAACACCGCCGCGTCAAAGCCCGCCGCGCGGGCAAGCATAGCAAGCGGGTCGAGCGATACGCCGTCCTCACCGTGCAAATATAACTCGGTGCGGTTACAGGTCGCCAGCAACACGCAGCCTGCAACGCCCGGCATTTTGGCCAACTGCGGCAATAATGCCTGCACCTGTCCGCGCACGAACGATACGCGCTCCCGCTCCTTCAGCGGCGCATGCACAAAATCTATTCCCATCATCGTGAGGTTCACAGCTTTTTGCCCTCCAACTGTTTTTCATCAAATTCCACGCTCCAGTCCCGCTGCGCCAGCGCTATGGTCACGCCGTTCTGCGCGGTTTTACGGCAGATCAGCCGCCCACCGGAGGCGGCGCACACCGCCGCGCGCTCGCACACGTTATCCACGCCGACCGTGCGCGCGACAAAATCCGACGGCGTAAAGTCGCCCGGCACGTTTTGCAGCGTCTCCGCCGAAAACACGGTCAGCGGCAGGCCGTGATTTTCGCAGAACCGCAGCAGCCCCGGCTCGTTTTGCTTTACGTCAATGCTCGCAATGCCGCGCACCGCTTCCCACGGTACGCCCGCAGCATCCAACGCGGCCTGTGCAGCCGCTTCAATCGTTTGCGCGTCCGTCCCCCTACGGCAGCCGATACCGAGATACGCAATGCGCGGCACCAGATGCAGCGTATGGGCAAATGGTGCGGCTTTGGTGTCAAAGCCGACCACAAAACCGCTGTCTGCGGCGTAGTCCAAGCTCACTTGCGCGGGTAAGCGCCCGCACACCGGAAAATCCGACCGCAGGCCGACCGTCTCGCCGCGCAGCAGCGCACCGGAAACGTATTTAATATTTTCCGGGTCAATTACTGTGCAATCATGCGCCGCCGCCCATGTATCCACCGCGAACGCTGCGCGTGCGTCGGTCGCGGTCGTGATGACCGCCTGCGCGCCAAGACCGTCCGCCAGCCGCTGCGCCAGCGCGTTCGCGCCGCCGAGATGGCCGGACAAAATCGGAATGACAAACCGCCCCGCCTCATCGATGACCAGCACCGCCGGATCGAACGCCTTGCCCGCAAGATACGGCGCGACCGCCCGCACCGCGATACCCGCCGCACCGACAAACACGATCAGGTCACAGTCCACCATCGCCTGTTGCGCAAAGCGTGAAAGCTGTGTGCCCGCAAGCGAGGGGTCCACCGTGCGGGCGTACCGCTCGGTCAGGAAATCGGGTAATAGTGCCGCTGCTTTCTGCGCGGTCTGCGCGCCGACGGCGGTGAACGAGACAAACTTCGCGTGCTTCATCGGCTGGCCTCACGAAAGCCCGTGGAAAACGACGGGTCGTATAGCTTTGACCGTTCATAGTCGTCACCCAGAAAACCGCCGACCGTAATCAGCGCGGTTTTGGTCACGCCCTCGCGCGCGGCAGCCTCGGCCAGCCCCGCCACCGTCGTGCGGATGACCTTCTCATCCGGCCACGTCGCCTTATAGACGATGGCGGCGGGCGTTTCGGGCGTGTATCCGCCTTGAATCAGCCGCGCGGACAGTGTTTCCAGCTGGCCCGCAGACAGGAAAATCACCATGGTCGCACCGTGCGCGGCAAGGGCTTCGATTTGCTCTTTTTCCGGTACGGGTGTACGCCCCTCCATACGGGTCAGGATGACCGTCTGGCTGACGTTCGGCAGCGTATATTCAGCTTTTAAGGCCGCCGCCGCGCCGCAGAACGAAGAAACCCCCGGACAGACCTCGTATGCCAGCCCCAGCCGGTCGAGCGCGTCCATCTGTTCACGGTGCGCGCCGTACACGCACGGGTCGCCCGTGTGCAGCCGCACAACCGTCTTGCCCGCCTTGGCGGCAGGCGCCATCACCGCGATAACCTCCTCAAGCGTCATCTTGGCGCTGTCGTAGACGGCGCAGCCGTCCTTTTTATATTCCAGTAAGGCGGGATTGACCAGCGAGCCCGCGTACACAATCACGTCCGCTTGCGCAAGCAGCTTTGCGCCTCGTACGGTAATCAGGTCGGGCGCGCCCGAGCCTGCGCCGACAAAATAAATCATGCCTGCCCCTCCTTTACCAGAATGATGGAAAAATATCCGGTCGGCTCGTCCAGTTCCGTAAGGTCGGTCACAACGCGTTGCCCTTCCATGCCGCATCGCTCGACCAGCGCCGCGTTTGCCAGTTCGCCGCGCGCGGCCAGCGTGTCGCGCACCTCGAGAGTCGACTTGCCCGCCTTCATCAGCACGCGGCTGCCGGGCAAATCGAGCGCTGCGTCCAGTCCGCCGTGTGAGGCGGGAATGATGTGCAGCATTTCGCTGTCCTCGCATAGCGCGCGACCCAGTGCGGCCGCCGCCGCGCAAAACGACGGTACGCCCGGCACGATTTCGGTCGCGTAGCCGCGCGCCTGCACGCGCCGCAGCACATACCAGCAGGTTGAATACACGGTCGGGTCGCCGAGCGTCAAAAACGCCACAGTTTTTCCCTCGTCCAGCAGCGCGCAGATATCGTCCGCCGCGCGGTCATGGCAGGCGTCGCGTTTGGCCTTGTCGCGCGTCATGGGCATGTCACAGTGCAGCACCGGCTTATCTCCCATGTGCCGCGCCGCGATTTGCAGCGCGGTCTGCTCGCCCGCGCCCGACTGCGGTACCGCGATAACGTCGCTCTCCCCCATCACGCGGATGGCCTTGGCCGTCATGAGTTCCGGGTCGCCCGGACCCACACCCACGCCATATAGTATTCCCTTGCTCATACTGTCTCCTTTAACCGCTTGCACAATGCCCAAGCGCCGGGCGACTGTGCCAAAATCCCGTATTTTCCCGTAAAGAGGATAAATTCCGCCTGTGCTTTGCCGCGCAGCCGCAGCTGAAGCCGCTCTTCTATCGCCCTGCCGATGCGCGAGAGCACCGCCTCCCGCAGACCAGCTGTGTCCAGCAGGTCGATGCAGGCGTCGACCGAAACCGCGCCCATCAAGCCTTCGAGCGTCTCACGCCCCGCGCCGCAAAGCGCGGCGTGCGCGGTGAAAATCTCCTGCCGTCCATCCGCGACCGACGAATGGGTATTCATTACGCCCGCGGCGAGTTTGACCAGCTTACCCGCGTGTCCAATCAGCAGAATATCCGCAAAACCGCGGAACGCCGCGTGATCGAGCGTATCCCCGATATAATTTGAGCACTTGACCGCCCGCTCGAGGTCCAGCCCCAGCGTGTCGCGCGCAAAATCCGTACCGTAGTTGCCCGGACACAGGAACGCGATGCGCTGCCCCGCGGCATACAGGCTGTCCAGTTCCAGCCGGATGGTATCCAAAAGCGCCTTTTCGCTCGTCGGTTCGACCACGCCGCTTGTGCCGAGAATGGAAATGCCGCCCACAACGCCCAGATGTGCGTTATAGGTCTGTTTGGCCAGTTCTTCTCCATTTTCCGCCGAAACGACGACCGAAAAGCCGCCCGTGTAACCGGTTTCTCGCGCGGCGCGCTCAACCGCCGCTGTAATCTGCGCGCGCGGCGCGGGATTGATGGCAGCCTCGCCCACGGGAACCGAAAGGCCGGGGCGCGTGACGCGTCCGACGCCTGCGCCGCCTGCAATGGAAACGCCGCTTTCCGCGCGGCGCACCGCCGCCGAGATGCGCACGCCGTTTGTCACATCCGGGTCGTCGCCCGCGTCCTTGCACACGGTGCAGACCGCCGCGTCGTCCTCCCAGCGCGGCTGCTCAACCGGAAGGTGGAAGGTCAGCCCCGCCGGGGTTTGCAGCGCGATTTCAGCGGGAGCCGCGCCCGTCAGCAGCAGCATTGCCGCCGCCTGCGCCGCCGCTGCCGCACACGAACCGGTCGTCCAGCCGCGCCGCAGCGCCCTCCCGCCCTGATAGGTCATATTCTCCATGTTATTCCGGTCACCTCCCCGCAGAAAGCAGTGGCAGGACAGGCCGCAAACCCGCCCTGCCCACTTTTCTCATGACTCCTTTTGCGCCTCGCGCACGGTTTCCTGCTTTTTCCGCTCGACGAACCGGCCGAGGAAAAACGCAATGACACCCACGCCCACACCGGTTTGCACGCAAAACAACAGGCTTTCCAGCTCACCCGGTAATTCCCCGCCGAGCAGCTGCTCAAACACCGGCGTTGCCCAAGGCTCGTATGCCTCGCCCGTGATTTCCGCCACCTTTTCACTGCCCGCGTCGTCCGAGCCGCCAAACTCCGCGCCGCGCAACGCCAGCACGGGCGTGACAATCAGCACCGCGCAAAGCAGGAGCAGCACAATCATCAGCGTTCTGTCCTTTTTCGTCATGCGTTCGCCTCCTCAAATCCGACTGCACGCAGCTCGGGCTGCGCATAGGCCTCGAGCGCCATCATGATAATGACGGTCAGCACGCCTTCCAATACCGCCAGCGGCAGCTGCGTCGGCGCAAACACGCCGAGAAATTCCAGCACCGAGCCGGAAACGCCGCCCGTTGCGGACGGATACGCCACGGCCAGCTGCACACTCGTCACGCAGTAGGTAAGCAAATCGCCCAGCGCCGCCGCCAGAAACACCGACGCCTTTTTGTTCACCTTGCAGCGCAGGCACAGTCTGTAAATCCCAAACGCGACAAACGGCCCCACGACCGACATGGAGAAGGTGTTCGCACCCAGTGTAGTCAGACCGCCGTGCGCAAGCAGAATCGCCTGGAACAGCAGCACAATCACGCCCAGAATGGACACCGCCGCCGGTCCGAATAGCATCGCGCCCAGCCCTGTGCCCGTCATGTGCGAACACGAGCCGGTCACCGACGGAATTTTGAGCGGCGAGATAACAAAGATGAACGCGCCCGCCATCGCCACCAGCGTCACCGCGCGTCGGTCGCGCGCCACGGTTTTCTTGAGCGAGAAATACCCCGCCAGCAGAAACGGCAGTGCAATCACGCCCCACAGGATGCACATGGACGGCGGCAGAAAGCCCTCCATGATGTGCATGGCGCCCGCCGTCGGCACCACACCGCACAAAAGCGCGGCACAGGCCGTCAACCGAACCAGTTTTCGTTGTTTTTGTGTCATATTTTCTCCTTTCCCGCGAAAAACTGCGGATACAAAAATACGCCGTACCCCGATGCTTCCCACACATCAGGCCGGCGCTGAACGCCCGCCTCCCCCTTTGCCGGAGAGCCGGGCTGACGCACAACCGGCCATCGCTCGTAGCCGTATGCGCTTCCATCCCAAAAGGCAGGTATTCTGGCTTGGGCGTCCTTGCACGCAGCCGGTCTTCCCGAGCCTTCCGGCTCAGTGACGTATTCGGCGACGCGCTCTTCCCTTACAGCGGCGGGACCGCAGAGGATTTGCACCTCTTTCCCTATTCTCCTGCCGGAGAAGTGGCAGGCACCCTTTGGTATCCGGACGCAGGCGCCCGGAAGAAGCATATTCATTATATCACGCTCGGAACCGCTGTCAACACAAGCGCTCCGCATTGCATCGAATTCTTCCAAAATCCGCAACATTCCCTCAAGGCAACACCGCATAATTTACACGCAAATCATGCTTGCTGAATGATGCGGTATTGCCTGAATCCCGCTGATGATCCAGCAGCCGGGTAAGCTCCTCCGGCGTGCGCGGGCAAGGCGCGTCCTGCGGCACCAACTCCCGCGCGCGCAGCGCGTCCCATACCTCCAGCAGCATGGGACGGCGCAGATGCGCCTGCCGCAGCACGGCTTGATTCGCCAGCACTGTCTGCGGCGTACCGTCGGCAAGGATACGCCCCGCGGAAAACACCACCGCGCGCGTCGCCCATCGAAAAGCAAAATCCATGTCATGCGTGGAAATGAGCAGCGTCCTTCCCTCGTCCGACAGACGGGCAAGCACGCGCTCGAGCCGTTCCTCGCCCACAGGGTCAAGCGAAGCGGCCGGTTCGTCCAGCAGAATGATCTCGCTCTCCATCGCCAGAATGTCCGCGATGGACACGCGCTTTTTCTCCCCACCGGACAAGTCATGCGGCGGGCGCGCGCGAAACGCCTGCAAATCCATGTAATCCAGCGCGTGGTCGACACGGCGCGCGACCTCCTGACGCGGCAAGCGCAGGTTCATCGGCCCGAAGGAGACCTCGGCCGCGACAGTAGATGCGATGATCTGGTCGTCCGCGTTCTGGAACACAATTCCGACCCGCTCGCACAGCGTTTTGCGCATTTTTTTGTCAACCGGCTTACCCTGTAGCACGATCTGACCGCTCTCCGGTGTCAGCACACCGTTCAGGCACAGGAAAAAAGTGGACTTTCCCGCTCCGTTCGGACCGAGCACCGCAATGCGTTCACCCGCATGCACATCGAGCGACACGCCGTCCAGCGCGGGCGCGCCGGAATCATAGCAGAAACGCAGGTTCTGTGCCTGCAAAATCGGCTGCATCTGTCTCTTCCCCTCCTTTTTTATATGGCAAGCGCCAACAGTATCCCCCAAAACAACAACATTCCAGCAATCTGTCTGCCATATACCGGCTTCTCCTCTTCCAGAAAGCGCAAATCTCCGTCATAACCGCGTGCGGTCATCGCGTCCGCGTAAACGCGCGAGCGGCGCAGCGCCAGCACCAGCAGGTTGCCCGCCGTACCGCCGAACGAACGGCACGAGCTGCGAAAATCCCGCCAGCCCAGCCGCGCGCCCGCGGCCTGCCGCATACGCCCGTACATATCCAGCAGCACAAACACAAAGCGATAAATCAGGTACATCAGTTCGCACAGCAACGGCGGCAGATGGGCGCGGCGCAGTACGTCCACCAGCTCACAAGCCGTAGTCGTCAGCGCCAGCAGATACATGGCGCTCACCGCCCCCAGCGCCTTGAGCACCAGCGCCGCAGCAAAGCGGATGCTGTCCGCGCTTGCGCACAGGTAAAACCACGGAAGGGGCAGATTCCAGTCGCCCGCGGGCGCGGCAGAGACATCACACGCGACCGCCACGCCGCCCAGCAGCAGAAACGTGAGCGGTACAAGCAGCAGCCCAAGATAATCCTGCAGCGGCAGGCCGCCTTTGCCTTTTTGCAGCGCCGCCAGCGCAACAATGACCGCGACAGACACCGCCGGCCGGTCGGCTGCCAGACAAAGCACCAACGTACCGACTGCCAATGTGGTCTTGAACACCGGATTCCAGCCGCCCATACCGGATTGATATGCCAGCCGGTCGATTGACCGCGGCCCGTGCCCATGCCCATGATTCATGCCTTACCCTCCCTTCTTGCAATATGTGACATTGTATCGCCCGGGCCGTAGTTTGTCAACCGAACCCATCTGCGCAAAAAATTTTGATAATTAGCGCGGATAAATTGTCATCCTGCGTGAAATATCGTATAATAAGGATAAAACGATCAGTACCCCGCTGCATGCTGTCGCACAGGGTCGGATTTTGTTTGCAATGAAACAAGGAGGATATCCATGAACACCATCAATCCCCAGAGTTGGAAAGCGGACCTGCCCGCCTTCCGTGAAAAGACTGCGGCATTTTACGCAGGTGAGATCACGCTCGGCGAATACAAAGGCTTTTCCGGCTACTACGGCAGCTACGCTCAGAAGGGCGGCAAGGCCAGCATGCTGCGCCTGCGCATGCCCGCCGGCCGCGTGACCCGCGAAAGGCTGGCGTTTGTCGCGCGGATGCTTCGCACCTATGACGTACCGCGCGCACACTTTACCACCTGCCAGACCATCCAGCTGCACGACCTCGGACCGGATACCGTGTATGCCGTCATGGAGCAGGCGCTCGACGCCGGCATCGTAACCATGGGCGGCGGCGGCGATTTTCCGCGCAACGTCATGTGCTCTCCGCTCTCCGGCGTACAGACAGATGAATATTTTGACACGCTGCCTTGGGCGGAAGCCGCCGGCAATTACCTGATGGGCTTTATCAAGGCCGAAAAAATGCCGCGCAAGCTCAAAGTCGGCTTTTCCAACTCCCCGGCTAACCTGACGCATGCAACCTACCGTGACCTTGGCTTTGCAGCCCGTCCGGACGGTAAATTCGATGTATACAGTGCAGGTGGTCTGGGCAACAATCCGCGCTTTGGCGTTCAGGTTGGAGAAGCGGTGGAACCCTCGCAAATTCTGTATTATATCAAGGCCATGTGGCTGACCTTCCGTGCTTACGGCAACTATGAAAACCGCGGCAAGGCCCGCACCCGCTATATGGTGGAGACGCTGGGCGGACCGGAAAACTATGCCAAGGCGTTCCGCGAAAAACTGGACGAGGTCTATGCCTCCGGCGAAGAATTAACGCTTTCGGTAAAGCCGCAAGCGGTTACCAAAACCGGAGACGGCACGACGGTCAGCGGACCGCGCATACTGCCCCAGAAGCAGCCCGGCCTATACACCGTCGTCTGGCATCCGATTGGCGGACAACCCGCGCCCGCAACGCTTTGCGCACTCAGCGACCTGCTGCAGGACATGCCGGACGCAGAAATGCGCCTTGCGCCCGACGAGGCCGCCTATATTGTCAATCTGACCGGCGCGGAGGCTCAAAAGGTGCTTGCTGCCACACCGGACAGTGCACGCACGCTGTTTGAAACCTCGGTCAGCTGCATCGGCGGCACAACCTGTCAGGTGGGCATGCGCGACTCGCAGGGCCTGCTCGGCGCATGTGTTGCAGCGGTACGCGAGGCCGGCCTGCCGGACGGTGCGCTGCCGCAGATGCACGTTTCCGGCTGCGCCTCCTCGTGCGGTACGCATCAGACCGGCTCCATCGGTTTCCGCGGTGCGTCCAAGCTGGTGGACGGCAAGCCGCAGTCCGCTTTCACGCTGTTTGTCGGTGGGTGCGACTACCAGGGCAAGGAAGTGATGGGCCGCGAGCTGGGCGTCATTCTGGAAAGCGAAATTCCCGCTTTTCTGGTCGAACTGGGCAAGACTGTTGCCGCTTCCGGAAAGGATTTCGCCGCATGGCGTGAGACCGACCCCGAGGGCATCGACCGCATCGCCGCACCTTATCTGGCCTGATTTTATCGAAATAAAAAATGCGCCGCAGGGCCTGTCCCTGCGGCGCATTTTTATGAATTTTAGGCAGTTTGTGTCAGAAAGAAATCATGATCCGTGCAGGTATTCCCGCAGGGTGGCGCGCACCGCGCCCGGTCCGGCAATCAGCTTGCCGAACATGGTTTCGATTTTGTCGGCCAGACCGTTTTCCACCAGATCGGCGGCGAACACAGCCGTATTGGACAGAATCGGACGCAGCTTATCGCCCACACTTTCGGGCTTGCCCAGCTCGATACCGGCCAGCTGCTGCTGCAAGGTTTCCAGCATCGGGTCGGCGGAAACCTCCATCCTCTCGCCCTTATCGTCCACGCCCAGCAGGTAACGCAGCCAGCCCGCAATCGCCAGCGGGATGAACGTCAGGCTCTTGACATCCAGCGTGTCGGACGCGATATAGCTCTTGATGGTTTCGCCAAAGCGAATCGGGATCTTCTGAGACGTGTCGGTGGCAATACGCTGCGGCGTGTCCGGAATGAACGGGTTGGGGAAACGCTGGCCCACGACCTCGGCGATAAAGTCCGCAGGCTTGATGATGCCCGGGTCGGTCACCACCGGCATGCCCTCATCATAGCCGATGCGCTCAATCAGCCCCTTCAGCTCGGTATCCTGCATTTCCGCCGCAATGCTGGTGTAGCCCAGCAGGCAGCCGTAAACCGCCAGCGCGGTGTGCAAGGGATTGAGACAGGTCGTGACCTTCATGCGCTCGGTCTTGTTGACCGTATCGCGGTCGGTCATATACACGCCCGCCTTCTCCAGCGCGGGACGGCCGTTCGGGAAGTTGTCCTCAACCACCAGATACTGCGGAATCTCCGCATTGACAAACGGCGCAATAAAGGTGTTGCGGCTGGTGATAATCGGCTCCATATCCTCGATGCCGTCGGCCAGCAGCGCGTTTTCCACTTCCTTGGCCGGACGCGGGGTGATCTTATCGATCATGCTCCACGGAAACGCAACGCGCGTTTCATCCTGCATATACGCGACAAATCCATCCTCCACCAGACCGTTTTTCTGCCATGCCTCAACGATTTCGAGCACGCTGCCGCGCAACTTTTCACCGTTGTGCGAGCAGTTGTCCATGCTGGCCAGCGCAATCGGATACGCACCGGCCTTATAACGCTCATACATCAGCGCCGCGACCATGCTCATCGCGTGACGCGCGCCCGACGGGCCGGCCTTCATATCCTCGGCAACCACCGGCATCAGCTCACCCTGAATGTTGCGCAATGCGTAGCCCTTTTCGGTAATCGTGAAGCTGACCATCTGCAGAGAGGGGCTGACAAAGATTTTACGCAGCTTTTCCATCTCAGCCGCGTCCGTGCTGTCCGCACAAACGCTGTCCGCGATGGATGCCACGATTTCACGCTCGGTCGTGCCGTCCGGCTTGAGGCCAACCATCATGGTCAGTTCGTCGTGCGGCTTGTAAATCTTCTTGATAATGTCGTAATCGAAGGTGTCGCCCGCAATGATGCCGCAGGTCGCCTCCCCCTTGTTGAGCAGCTCCTGCTGCAGCATCGCCACAAAGCCGCGGAAAATGTTGCCCGCGCCGAAATGTACCCAAACCGGGGTTTCCGCGGTCTGCGCACGCATTTTCTGCACGTCAAACTGCGGCAGCTTGACGCCGACCGCCTGCCAGCCTTCCTTGTCCTGCAACGCTTCCAGACAGAGTTTCATACTACCATTCCTTTCGCAACTATCAGATGGTTTTGCAACGGTACCCGCGGCTATCCTGCCCGTGACGCAGGATAGCCGCAGCATACCAATCGTTTGTATTTTGTCTTAAATCAGTCCGGCCGCCATCGGCAACCCAAGGCTGACTACCGGCACATAGGTGACCAGCAGCAGGCCTAACAAAATCGCCACATAATACCAGAGCATATACGGCATGACCTTGGATAGGCTTGATCGCCCGACCTTGATGGCAACAAACAGCGTATTGCCGACCGGCGGGGTGATGTTACCGATGCACAGGTTATACACCAGAATCAGGCCGAACTGCACGGGGTCCATGCCGAACGTCTTAACGACAGGCAGGAACAGGGGCGTGAAAATGAGAATCGCGGGGGTAACGTCCATAAACGTACCCGCAATCAGCAGGATCACGTTCATAATGAGCAAAATAATGATGGGATTCTGGGTCAGACCGAGCAGTGCCTCGGAAATCGCCTGCGGAATCTGCGTGAACGCCATCACCCAGCCGAGGATGTTGGACACGCCAATCAGGAACACGACCATGCCGCTCATCTTGGCGCTTTCCACGACAATGTTCCAGAAGGACTTGAGCGTAATATTCCGATAGCAAATGCCCAGAATCAGCGCGTAGACCACCGCAATGGCCGAGCCTTCGGTGGCGGTGAAGATGCCGCCGATGATGCCGCCGATGACAACAACAATCAGGGACAGGGACGGAATCGCCTTCAAGGTGCACACGCCGAGGTTTTTCCAATCAAATTTGCCGGGCATGCCCTTGTAACCCTTTTTCTTGGCAATGATAATCGCCACCGCCATACAGCACAGCGCCCAGATGATGCCGGGAATATAGCCGGCCATGAACAGCGCCGCAACCGACGTACCGCCCGCTGCGAGCGAGTAGGTAATCAGCGCGTTGGAGGGCGGGATCAGCAGACCGGACGGGGCGGATGCGCCGTTGGTTGCCGCACAGAGCGCCTTGTCATAGCCTTGCTCTTCTTCGCCCTTTTCCACCATGCTGCCGACCGCGGCGGCCGCGGCGGAAGCCGAACCGGAAATCGCGCCGAACAGCGCGTTTGCGCCGATGTTGGTCACCAGCAGCGCGCCGGGCAGCTTGCCCAGAATCGCCATGACAAAACCGACCAGCCGCTTGGCGATACCGCCCTGATTCATCAGGTTGCCCGCAAGAATAAAGAACGGGATGGCGGTCAGGCTGAACTTGCTCATGCCCACAAAGATACGCTGCGCGCCGGTTATGACCGAGACATCCAGCGAAACCGTCTGCAAAATCGCAATCAGCGAAGAAATGCCAATCGAATACGAGATCGGCACGCCGATGACCAGCAAAACGGCCAGCACGCCAATGATAATCAGCAAAGACTGCATTGCCATATATTACACCCCCTCCTTCTTTGCGTCCAAGCCGGTACCCTTGCAGATATCCGCGATATTCAGGACGGTATAAATCATGTTCAGCACACCGCACAGCGGCATGACGACATAGAATACGCCGACCGCAACGCCCAGCGAAGACGTCATCTGGCCCATCGCAAGCTGCGAAATCCGCACGCCGCCGTACACCAGAATAATCAGGGAAAACGCAAAGGCAATCAGCTCCCCGAAAATGCCCAGCGCTTTCTGCATCGCAGGCTTCATCTTCTCTACCAGAATCGGGATGTTCATGTGTCCACGCTCACCGGTGACCAGAGACGCGCCCAGCAGACTTGCCCATGCAAACAGGTAGGAAACCAGCTCCTCCGACCAGGAGGACGGGTTTTTCAGAACGTAACGCGTGAATACCTGCCAGCAGGTCAGTACAACCATGGCGATAAAGCTCACGCCGGCCAGCACATTGAGCAGCTTGGTCAGAGCGTTTCTGAGTGTTTTCATTTGTTACGCACCTCCTCAGGATTCGGTCGACGGATACTGCTCGTTGTACACCTGAATCGCGTCGTAAATCGGCGCAAGATTCGGATACTGCGCGAGCATGTCCTCGTGCATTGGTGCGCAAGCCTCTTGGAACGGCTTGGTGTCGGGGTACAGGAACTGTACGCCCTGCTCGTTGGCCGCGCGGTCCTTCGCTGCCGCTACTGCGTCCGTCCACTCGGTCCGCTGCACCTGATTGACCAGCTGGAAGCCCTCTTCAAAAATCGCGCGCTCCTCCTCGCTCAAAGCGTCAAGGAAGGCGATGTTGCCGATTAAGATGTCCGGAATCATCTGGTGCATGTCGTAGGAGTAATATTTGCACACGTCGCCATGTCCGTTATCGGTCAGGGCCAGCTCATTGTTTTCCGCGCCGTCGATAATCTTGCTCTGCAGCGCGGTATATACGTCGCCGAAGCCCATCGGCGTGGCCGAACCGCCCAGCAGACTCATCATCTGCACGTTGGTCGGCGACTGCTGCACACGAATCTTGAGACCCTTGAGGTCGGCGGGTGTCTCAATCGGGGTGCTGACCGTATAGAAGTTGCGGGTACCGGCATCCAGCCATGTGACTGCCTCAAAGCCCGCCTCCTTGGTGGACGCAAAAATCGGGCCGGTGATGGACTCATCATCCATTGAGGCGTGATATGCCTCCGCGCTGGCGAACAGATACGGCAGGTTAAACAAGGTGTAATTCGTGCTGAAGGTTTCCAGCAGCGAGTTGGATGCTACGCAGAAATTGATGGCGCCGGTCTGTGTCAGCTGCACCATCTCGTTCTGCGAACCGAGCAGCTCGCTCGGGAACACCTCAACGTCATACTTGTCGCCGAGCTTGCTTTCAATAAATTCTTCAAATGCTGCCAGTGCAATATGGGTGGGGTGATTGGTCGACTGGTTATGCCCGATTCGGATGATCGTTCTCCCATCCGATCCCTGACCGCAGCCGGTCAGTACCGCCGCTGACATCACCGTTGCCAGCGCGAGCGCCAGCACTTTTTTGAAGGTTTTCATCGTGCAGACGTTCCTCCTGTCCATTCTCTTTTACGCTTTCACTTTCTCTCCGCTGTCCGCTTACTTGGACAGCGCCTTTTCACAGGCCTCAAACAGGCCGTTGAGGTATGTCGCGCCCAGCGCACGGTCATACAGGCCGTAGCCCGGCTTGCCGGTCTCGCCCCAGATCATGCGGCCGTGGTCGGGACGGACATAGCCATCAAACCCGGTCTCGACGAGTGCCTTGACAATCTCATACATATCCAGACTGCCGCAGCCGGACAGGTGCGCGCGCTCCTCAAACGAGCCGTCCTCCATGATTTTGACGTTGCGCATGTGCATAAAGCCGATGCGGTTCATGGCAGAATACTTGCGTACCATCGCCGGGATGTCATTGAACTTCGCGCAGCCCAGCGAGCCGGTGCACAGGCACAGCGTATTGGCCGGCGAATCGACAATGGACAGGTACCGGTCGAGGTTCTTCTCGCAGGTGATGACGCGCGGCAGGCCGAAAATCGGATACGGGGGATCGTCCGGATGCAGCGCCATCACAACGCCGCACTCCTCGGCCACCGGAATGACCTTCTTGAGGAAGATCTCAATATTCTTCCACAGGCCTTCCTCACCCAGCTCGCCATATGCACGAATCAGGTCGCGCACCTCATTCTGCGTGTAGCTGGCATCCCAGCCCGGCAGGTTGATGTCGTCCGTCAGCGGATCGAGGCCCTTCATCTGCTCCCAATACATAACCAGACTGGTCGAGCCGTCCGGCGCCTTTTTATCCAACTGGGTACGCGTCCAGTCAAAGACCGGCATGAAATTATAGGTCACGCACTTGACGCCGTATTTCGCGCAGCGGCGGATGTTCTCGCAGTACACATCAATGTGTGCGTCGCGCTTGTCCGTGCCGAGCTTGATATCCTCGGATACCGGGATGGATTCCACCACATCAAAAATCAGGCCGTTTTCTTCACACTGGGCCTTCATCTTGGCAAGGCTCTCCTCCGGCCACACTTCGCCGGGCTTTACGTCATATACCGCCGAAACAATCGAGCGCATGCCCGGAATCTGCCGGATGTACTCCAGCGAAACCGGATCGGATTCTCCATACCAACGGAACGATAGCTTCATATTGATTCCTCCTGAAAAAATTACGGGTTTAAGCCAATGAATGTTTCCACGTTGCGGAAACAAATATCCTCAATCATGCCGCCGAGCAGGGTATAATCGGCGGGCGCCATGCCGTCTGCAACCCAACTGCCCACCAGATTGCACAGAATCCGACGAAAATATTCGTGACGGGGGTAGGACAGGAACGAACGGGAGTCGGTCAGCATACCGATAAAGCGGCTGAGCACACCGATGTTGGCCAAGCTCTTCATCTGCGCAATCATGCCGTCATAGTGGTCGTTAAACCACCATGCCGAGCCAAACTGAATCTTTCCGGCAGCCGTTGCATCCTGGAAGCAGCCCGCTGCGGCAATCAGTTTATCGTTATCCGCCGCGTTGAGCGTATACAGTACGGTCTTGGGCAGCTTGTCCCGCACCGCCAAGCGGTCCAGCAGCGCTGCCAGCGAAGCGGCGGCAATCGGGTCGCCGATGGCGTCGCCGCCGACATCCGCGCCGAGTGCACGGTACAGCTTGGTATTCAGGTTGCGAATCGCGCCCATATGCAGCTGCATTGCCCAGCCGCGGTCCGCGTACTGTTCGCCCAGGAAGTCCATCATCAGCGACTGGTAGGCCGCAACCTCATAATCCAGCAGCGACTCGCCCGCCAGCGCCTTGCGCATGGCCTCTTCCGCCGCGCTTTCGTCCCAAACCGTAAAGTCCGGTGAGCCGAAGGAGTGGTCGGACAGTCGGCAGCCGACCTGCGCGAAATATTCCACGCGCTGCGCCAGCGCCTGCTTGATGTCGTCAATCGTGCGGATCAGAATATTGGCCGCCGCGCCCAACTTCTGCAAATACACCGGATAGCCGGGGTCGACGATGTTGAGCGCCTTTTCCGGTCGAAAGGTCGGCAGCACCTTGACCGCAAAGCCCGTATCCGCCGCCAGCTTTTTGTGCCACTGCAAATCGTCAATCGGGTCGTCCGTGGTGCAGAGCGCGCGCACATTGCTCTGAGTAATCAGCGAACGAGAAGAGCCGGCCGGGCTTTGCAGTTTAGCGTTAGCTTTCTCCCAAATCGCGTCCGCCGTGGTCGGGTCAAGCAAATCGTCGATCCCGAAAAACCGAACAAGCTCCAAATGCGACCAGTGGTAAATCGGATTGCCGATCAGGCGGGGCATCACCTCGGCATAACAGTCAAACTTTTCACGGCCGGGCGCGTCGCCGGTGATGCAGCGATCGGGAACCGCATTGGCGCGCATCACACGCCATTTATAGTGGTCGCCGCCCAGCCACGCATGGGCCAAATCGTCAAAACGGACATCCTCGTAAATCTCCTGCGGATTGAGATGGCAGTGATAATCAAAAATCGGCATTTTTTCTGCATGCTCATGATAGAGAATGCGCGCCGCTTCGCTGTTCAGCAAAAAGTCGTCGCCAATAAATGTTTTCATATTCCTTTCTCCTTTGCTGATTCAGATGAGCAAAATGGACGAAAATACATTCCACTTTTTTTCGTTTCTCTGTATCTGGTTTTAGTCTACAGTAAATATTGCGCTATATCTTGGTGTTTCATGCTTGAAATGTAGTAAAAGTTGCTATATAATAAAAATGTGCATAATATTGCGAGGTTGATCTTATTGAATGTAGACAAAGAAGAATTTACGCTGCGGCAGTTCATGGAAGAAAAAGATTTTGAGTTTCATCACTACCTTGACCACATTCCACCGAATGTGGAATTTCACGAGCATCCGTTTTACGAAATCTTCTTTTTCCTCTCTGGAAACGTCAATTACATCATTGAAGGACGCACCTATCAGCTGCGTCCGGGCGACATTCTGCTGACCAGCAGCCGTGATATTCACCGTCCGGTCATCACGCCCGGCAAGCCGTATGAGCGTTATGTGATTTGGATGGCGGATGATTTTTTCGCGCGTTTTCAGGACTGGGGCGATGACCTTTCCGCCTGCTTTAACGACACAGCCCGCAAGAAATACCAGCTGATCCGACCGGACAGCCATTTGCTTGCCCGTCTCAAGCAGCACGGCGCCTATATGGCGCAGATCAAGGCCGAGCGTCATTTTGGCAGCCGGACCTTGCTGTATGCCTGCCTGCTGGAATTTCTGGTCTACCTCAACCGCGCGTATTTCGACACACCGGACTCCATCCGGCATGATATTACGGAAAACGAAAAAATCAATCAGATTGTGGCTTATATCAACGACAATTTGACCGAAAACCTGTCGCTTGACCACCTTGCGAGCGTCTTTTATATCAGCAAATATTATCTGAGCAATCAATTCAAGCAATATACCGGCTTGACGCTCTATCAATTCATTATAAAAAAACGTCTGACCGTTGCACGCAATATGCTGCGCACCGGCGTGCCTGTCACCGATGCGTGCCTGCGCTGCGGTTTTAACGATTATTCCAACTTTCTCAAAGCCTTTAAGCGCGAGTTCGGACATAATCCAAGCGACTATATCAAGCATCTGCAATAAGAACCCGAGCGTAGAACAATCTGCCTGTAAACCAAGCAGCATCCGAAGTGTGCATGTGACCCACATTTTGCAACATAGCCACCGGACATCCGGCGTCAAATTGTTGGCTATGAGAGCATCTACAGCCAACCGGAGTTTGTCATGTCCGCTCTGCGCGGCTCATCATCCAAAAGCAGAATATTTTTCAAAAAAGACTGGTTTATATCACATCGACGAGGCTGTTCTTTCTGTTATTATGGCTTCGTAAAATAGCCGATATTGCGTCCTTTGGACAGCAATATCGGCTGTTTTTCTGTTTATCTGGCGGCAGAGTACCACGGAAAGAGATCGTCGCCATAAAGAGATCGCCACAAAATGCAAACCCCTTGGAAACCTTAACAAAAATGCCCATCATTGCCACATAGTTTAGAGAGAACGCAACAAAGTAGATGGTTCAGCCTTCCGTAGAATCGGTGATATTCAAGGGCACTTTTTACCTTACTCATATCCAGATCAATTCCCTAAAGGTAAATCAACAAGCAGAACCGGCGCCTGCATCCCGAAGGATACAGGCGCCGGTTCTATATTTGTTCTGAAAAACGTTCGCTTTTATGCGTTGTCGATAAACCGAGCCAGAATCGTTGCTACCTGTGCTCTGGTTGCCTGACCCTGCGGATCAAGCAGGTTATTTCCTACACCGGAAATCAAACCTTGCTCGACTGCCCAAG
>DXEF01000004.1 GCA_019115085.1 Candidatus Agathobaculum pullicola
CGGCCTTTGGAGTCGGAGTCCAACGCTCTATCCAGCTGAGCTACGGGCGCGGGTACAAGAATTATTATACCATTTACTCTCCTGTTTGTAAAGCGTTCTCCTTAGTCTTTTTCTTTTTGCGTTGTAGAAGTACAATACATCTTGGACAGTTGAATAAAAAAGGATGAAGGATAAGACCTCATCGGTTAAAGTTGAAGTTGCGGACAACAACTCAACGAGAGGGGGCCAAATTCTTCATGAGCAAGAGTTTAACACAGGACATGGCATATCGGTAATCTCTAATAAAGTACGCAGAGAAATACGGCGTCAGCCGCGCCAGTCGGAAGTACAACAAAAGCCGGTCATATATCTACTTCTGGAAGGCCCGTTGGTATGGCACAGTGAAATCTCTGTCCTGCCAGTCCCGGCGGCCTCACGGCCATCCCAATCAGCACACAGATTCAGAACTGAAACTAATCCGCAATATGCGCCGTCGCAATCCAGATCTGGGCATGGTGGAGCTGTGGCACCGACTGCGGCTGCGAGGTTATACCCGCCGTCCGGAAAGCTTGTTCCGGGTCTTGCGCAAACTAGGGCTATTTCCTGCTGCTTCAAAGAAAAAATTGTATAAACCAAAGCCTTACGAGCAGATGACCTATCCCGGCCAGCGGGTTCAGGTTGATGTGAAGGTGGTCCCCCGCAAGTGTATCACAGACCCAGAACTCCGCCTGTTTCAGTATACTGCCATTGACGAATTCACACGCCTTCGTTTCCTGGCTGCTTACCCAGGGCAGAGCACCTATTCCTCTGCCGACTTCCTGAAAAAGTTGCTCAAATGGTATGCCCGCCGAGGCATTCGAGTGGAATGCGTCCAGACGGACAACGGTTTTGAGTTCACTAACCGCTTTTCCAACAGCAGGTGGGATCTGCCCACCCTGTTTGAGGTCACCGCTGCCGAGCTGGGCATCCGGCATAAGCTCATTCGTCCCTACATGCCACGACATAACGGCAAGGTGGAGCGTAGCCACAGGGAGGATCAAAAGCGTTTCTATTCTTCCCACCGCTTTTTCTCCCTCCAAGACTTCGCCAAGCAGCTTGCCGTCCATAACCACCGCTCCAACAACTTTCCCATGAGACCACTGGGTTGGCTTTCTCCTTTAGAGTTCTCTGTCCGATATGTTTGACAAACCTACATCTCCTTGGTCTTTTTCTTTTTGGGATGTTTCTTATACCGATCCTCCTCGGAAAAAATACAGCCGCAATACTTCTGCATATACATTCCTAACTCACGCGCCTTATCCTGACCTTCACGGAATCGCGGCGAAAAGTCGCGGTGCAGATACGCAACGCCGTGCTTTTTTGCTGCTTGCTCAGCCACCTGCCTCATCAGTTCATGGTTCTGATAGGGACTGACAAACAGCGTTGAAGTAAACTGGTCATAGCCGTGCTCCGCCGCATAGCGTGCGGTTTCTTCAAAGCGCAGCGTATAACAGAAGGTGCAGCGGTTGTCGAAATTCGGGTATACTCCCTCTATAAACCGACGCAGACCGTACTCGTTTTCAATTTCCAGCTTAAGATCGATGCTTTTTGCATATTCAACCAGCGTGTTTTTGCGCATCTTATATTCGGTAAACGGATGAATATTAGGATTATACCAAAATCCCACCGGTTCGATCCCTTCTTGCCTCAGCGTGTCAATACAGGCAATTGAGCACGGAGCGCAGCAGATATGCAGCAGCGTTTTCATCAAAAATCACTCTCCTGATTTATTTATTCTATCACATTTTACGCCTCTTGCAAAGCACATATAAAGCAGCTATACTGAAAGCAGACCATACGATAAGGAGGTATTCGCCTGATGCGAGATATTGCATATTATAACGGTACAATCGGTCCGATTGATGAAATCAAAGCTCCGATCACCGACCGCGGTTTCTATTTCGGCGACGGTGTATACGATGCGGCCATGGTGCGCAATAAGAAAATCTTTGCGCTGAATGACCATCTCGATCGATTCTATAACAGTCTGCATCTCCTGCGCATTGCTCCACCAATGCCGCGCGAGGATTTGGAAACAGTGCTGCATGATTTAATCAGCCGTTTGGATTCTGATGAGCCGCATATGCTCTACTGGCAGTCGACGCGCGCAGTCGCACACCGCATGCACGCCTTCCCACCCAACGCCAAGGCCAGTCTTATGGCCTTCTCTGAACCGTGCGGACTTGATCGCCATGATAAGCCCTACAAACTCCTCACGGTTGAGGACACACGCTTTTTCCACTGCAATATCAAAACGCTCAATCTGATTCCTAACTGTATGGCCATGCAGCGCGCGGTGGAAGCAGACTGCGATGAGGTTGTGTTTCATCGCGGCGACCGCGTGACCGAAGGTGCACACTCCGGCCTTGCAATTCTCAAGGACGGCGTATTCTGCACGCCCCCGGCAGACGAACTTATCCTGCCCAGTATCACGCGCATGCACTTTTTACAGTTGTGCGAAAAGCTCGGCATCCCCTCGCGTATTGCACCGTTTACCGTGGACGAGCTGATGAATGCGGATGAAATCATGATCCTTTCTACCGGATCTCACTGCATTTCGGTCAGCCATGTAGATGAAAAACCAGTCGGCGGCAAGGATATCGTCTTGCTGAATACCCTGCAAAAAGCCTATCAAGACTGGTTTATGAAGGAAACCGATAAGTAACGAAAGGAAGTATATTATGCCATCTGTTCTCATCATCGGCGGAGGCCCCGCCGGACTGAGCGCCGCTATTTACGCGGTGCGCTCTGGTATCCAGACCACTGTCGCCTATAAAGACGGCGGTGCGCTGGATAAAACGGATAAAATTGAAAACTACTTTGGCTTTACCGATGTCATTTCCGGCCCTGAATTGCTTGCTCGCGGGCAGGCGCAGGCCAAGCGCTTAGGCGCGCAGCTGGTGCAGGCCGAGGTTACCGGAGTCGAGTACGCCGAAAAGGGATTTACCGTCAAAACAACCGCAGGCGAATTCACCGCAGACGCGGTCATCCTTGCCACCGGGGCACCGCGCGCCACGCCGCCGATTCCTGGCGTACGCGAACTGGAGGGACGCGGTGTCAGCTACTGCGCGGTATGTGATGCCTTTTTCTACCGTGGCAAGTCGGTCGCCGTATTGGGCGAGGGCGAATATGCGTTGGAAGAGGCGCGTACACTTCTCCCCGTCGCCGCTTCTGTGACACTTTTGACGGGCGGCACACCTGCACCCAGCAACCTGCCCGAAGGGCTGCATGTGGATGAACGTCCGATCGCGGCAGTGGAAGGCGAGGATAAGGTCGCGCGCGTAACATTTCATACAGGCGATCCACTCGCAGTCGATGGCGTGTTCATCGCTTACGGCACGGCGGGCAGCGGTGATTTTGCGCGCAAGTTGGGTGCGCAACTCGATGGAAACAAAATTCAGGTTAGTGAAGATGGAGCCACTGCGGTTCCCGGTCTGTTTGCCGCGGGCGACTGCACCGGCGGACTGCTACAAGTGGCTAAGGCCGTCTCGGATGGAGCACAGGCTGCCATGAGCGCCATCAAATTCGTGCGCAAAGCGTGACAAAACAAAACGGAAGCGGAAACCGCTTCCGTTTTTTATTTTGCCTTACAGCAACGCCAAAATATTTTCCTTAGGCATCGCACCGACTGCCTTATTTGCAATCTGCCCGTTTTTCATCACAACCAATGTCGGAATACTCATCACGCCGAACTGCTGCGCCAGTTCGCCCTGCTCATCGACGTTAATCTTACCAACCTTGATGTCGGTACGCTCTTCCGCGATCTCGTCCACAACGGGTGATACCATACGGCAGGGGCCGCACCAGCTTGCCCAAAAGTCAAGCAGCACCGGCTTATCCGACGCCATAACTTCACTTGCAAAATTCTCCTTGGTAATCGTTAAAACTGCCATATTTCAACACTCCTTTTCTCTATTTCATCCGTACCTTCCCATCCATAGACATCTGTCGGGAATGCACACACTATCATCCAGTCTCGGCATCCGCCAAACGTACACTGGATTACTCTTATTATAACAGGTTTCTGAAAAAAGAAAACATTTATTTTCCGCGCTGCATCATTTCGTGCTCTTGGGCAAGCTCATCATACAGCTGATGAAACAGCCATCCCAGATTGGTTTCGGTTACAATCGCCTTGTACGGTATGGAAATATCGTTTTTTTTCATCTCCCGCAGCAAGATTTCCAACCGCTTATCGGTAAATCCGTCCAAAACCAACACCGGCTCATCCAGCACAGGCGCTTCTGGATTTTCGCGTGCATCAAAGCCCTTCCGGCCCAGCAGGCAGCCAATCGTCTGCCCTACCGCCTCCGATGACACATTTTTGATACGCACACCCATGCGCACCAGAATGGATTTAAGCAGCGCGCCCTGCGCCCCGCCCTCTGGTTCGTAAAACAGCACGGTTTCGCGAGATACCGCCATAATATGTGCTCCTTTTCTTTTATTTTGATATTATCTGCCGACATTTTCGTATCAGAATCCACCGGCATAGGCCCATCCCATACGCTTACTAATCGTGCCGCAGTGTCTCACAATAAGACTTGACAATATCGTGAGCACGTCCATCTGCGTAAAATCACTTTTGATAGGCGATATTGATTTCACGCGCCATGCAGCTTCCACACACATAAACTTGCAAAAAAAGCAAGTCTTGGTGAAGCGTATCGTGGCCTCCAATAACATATTTTCATATGCAAGAGAATTCTAATTTTGCTTTATAGCTTTTTCTGTATACAATAACTATACATAATCCGGCGTAAAAAATCAAGGGAAGATGAGGCTGTGCATGAGAATCACGATACACATATAATTGGGAGGAAAGATGATTGTCTGCTGTGCCGCCGTGCTGCTCTCCATCTTTGAAGCGCTTAGCATTAAAATCCATAACGAAAAACTCGTACTGTGCCGGGTATTAGACTTCCCAGCACAGTACGAGCAACTTCGTAAATTTCACTTATGCGATTGAACCGCCGTGTACCAAACGGTATGCACGGTAGTATGAGAGGTCGGTCACTCAACGAATGGGCAATCTCCTACTCAATGCTGTCTCAACAAACGTTCGCTTTTATGCGTTGTCGATAAACCGAGCCAGAATCGTTGCTACCTGTGCTCTGGTTGCCTGACCCTGCGGATCAAGCAGGTTATTTCCTACACCGGAAATCAAACCTTGCTCGACTGCCCAAG
>DXEF01000005.1 GCA_019115085.1 Candidatus Agathobaculum pullicola
AGCGATTCGCAGGCGATGGGGCGTGTGGGCGAGGTCATCACACGCACTTGGCAGGCGGCGGATAAGATGAAAAAGCAGCGCGGCCCGCTCGAGGACGACAGCGAACGCAGCGACAATGCGCGCGTCAAGCGCTACATTTCCAAATACACCATTAACCCTGCCATTACACATGGCATTTCCGATTATGTCGGCTCGGTCGAGGTAGGTAAGCTGGCCGACCTCGTACTCTGGCAGCCCGCGATGTTTGGCGCCAAGCCCGAAATGGTGCTCAAGTCGGGCGCGATCGCGGCCTCCCGCATGGGCGACGCCAACGCTTCCATCCCGACGCCCGAACCAGTGGTCTATACCGATATGTTCGGCGCACATGGCAAGGCACTGTCGGAGTGTTGCGTCACGTTTGTGTCGCGCTATGCGTATGAGCATGATGTTGCCGGGCGGCTTGGACTCAAGCGCACGGTGCTGCCCGTGTCACACTGCCGCGATATCGGCAAGCGCGACATGCGGCATAACGATGTCATTGCGGATGTGCGGGTTGACCCGGAAACCTATACAGTGACAGTGGATGGCGAGCCAATCACCTGTGAGCCGTTTTCCGAACTGTCACTCGCCCAGCGATATTTTCTGTTTTAAGGAGGAAAAGCCTGTGATAACAAATAAAATTTTGGGAAACCTGAGCGCGCAGCACCCGACGGGCGAGGTCATCCCCGTAGTGTTTGCGTGGTTTGAAACCGAAAAAAAGCGTATCGCCAAAACGGCGGAGGACGGCACCGAACTGGGCGTCTGCGTTGGTGTGCCGCTGCACGCGGGAGATGTGCTGGCCAAACAAAATGGCAAAATCTATGTGGTGGAGGTCGCACCTGCACCGCTCATTCAAACGCAGGTTTCTACCATGCAGGAAATGGGACGGCTGTGCTTTGAGTTGGGCAACCGACATCTGCCGCTCCAGATTGAGGAGCATACAGTCAGCGTCCCCTATGACGAGCCGACGCTGCTGTATTTGCAGCGGTTGGGGTTTGATGCCAAGCAGGTTTTTGCGGACTTCTCCGATTATGTAGCTTGCCGTGCCCACGGCACAGGTGAACATCACCATGCGCATGAACACACTCATAGCCACGCCCATGGATGAGCTGCGGCGGCTGTATATGCTGCAAATCTGCGACAGCCTGTTCCCAATCGGCGCGTTTACGCTGTCAAATGGGCTGGAAACCTTTGTGCAGCGCGGCCTGATCGACGCGGCGAAGCCGTTGGGGCAGTATCTGACGGACTATCTGGCTGTGGCGCCCTATCAGGAGCTGGGCGCGATGGCGCTTGCGATGCAAAACGCAGATGACGAGGCAGCTTGGGTATCACTCGATCAGTTATATACTGCGCTGCGCGCGCCGATGGAAGTGCGCCAAGGCAGCGCTAAACTGTGTATGCGGCTGCTCAAGGCAGCCGCACAGATTGCGCCGCTACCGGTTCTGGAAACCTACCGTACCCACATCCGGCAGGGCAACTGTACGGGCCAGCATCCGATTGCAGTCGGTCTGTTTGCTGCTGGGCATGGTGTGAACGCGCAGGAAGCGCTGACCATCTACGGCTATTCTCTGCTGAGCGGCATGACCACGCACGCGGCCAAATGTGTGCCGCTGCGCCAGCTGGAAGCCCAGCGCGTGCTGCGCGAACACCTGCCAGCGCTGTTACAAGCAGTGCAATCTGCGCTGACAACCACACAGGAGGATTTGGGCATCGGCGGCGCGGCATTTGATATTCTGGCTATGCAGCACGAAACACTGTATAGCAGACTTTACATGAGCTAAGGAGAAAAAACGATGGGTTATATCAAAATTGGGATCGGCGGTCCGGTCGGTTCGGGCAAGACTGCGCTGATTGAACGCTTAACGCGGCGCATGAGTGGGCAATACAGCATCTGCGTCATCACAAACGATATTTACACCAAGGAAGACGCCGAGTTTTTGACGCGCAACTCCTGCCTGCCATCCGAGCGTATCATGGGCGTGGAGACCGGCGGCTGTCCGCACACGGCCATCCGCGAGGATTGCTCGATGAATCTGGAAGCGGTCGAGGAGATGGCCGAGCGCTTTCCGGATGTGCAGATTATTTTCATCGAGTCGGGCGGCGACAACCTGTCCGCTACCTTCAGCCCGGATCTGGCCGACGCATCTATTTATGTCATTGACGTAGCACAGGGCGAAAAAATCCCGCGCAAAGGCGGCCCGGGCGTGACGCGCAGCGATTTGCTGGTCATCAACAAAACCGATCTGGCTCCGCTCGTCGGCGCGCGTCTGGAAGTGATGGCGCGCGACAGTGAACGGATGCGCGAGGGACGCAAATTTCTGTTTACCAATCTGGTCAGCGGAGAGGGGCTGGATGAGGTCGTCCGCTGGATTCAGACCGACGTGCTGTTCGAGGACCGATAATGGATAGCCGCCTGTATCTGAAAACGGCCAAACACAATAACGGGACACGTCTGGAAGACGTGTTCTGCACCGCACCTTATAAAATCATGCGCCCGTTCATACGCGATGACCGCGCTGATATCATGGTCATGGCGGCGTCGGCAGGGCTGCTCGCGGGCGATACACTGGACGCGGAATATCGCTTTGCGGACGGTTCAAACGCCGCAGTATACACGCAAGGGTATGAAAAAGTGTTCAACACCGGCGAAGGTCATGTTTCGCGGCATATCCGTCTGCATGTGGGGGAAAACGCGCGCGTGCGTTTTCTGCCGCAGCCAATCATCCCATTTGCGGGCAGCGATCTTCGCAGCCAAACGCAGGTGTCTTTGGCGCAGGACTGTCGGTTTGCTTACGCAGAAATTGTGGCGTGCGGCCGCGCTGGACGGGGTGAAAAGTTCCAGATGCGGCGCTTGGACAGCCGCCTACAGGTGACGGTAGATGGCCGATTGGCCTTTGCTGAGCATACGCGACTCCAGCCTGCATACATCGACCATACGGGTCTGGGGCAATGGCAGGGCATGACCCATCAGGGGCTGCTGTATGCCTATGGACCAGCATGGGAGGAGCGTGTGCTGGAAGCCGCGCGCCGGGCAGATGTGCTGCCGGGCGGACTCATCGGCGCGAGCCGCACTGTGCAGGGGGTGTGCGTGCGTGCGCTGGCGACAAGTGGTGACGCGCTTTACCGACTGTTCTGCACGTTGGCGGCACAAATGGAGGAGTAGCAAAAGAATGCGGATAGGTCGTTGCTCTCGTCTGACTGGCTGATATGTATTTCAAACGCATGAGGGTACTTGCGTCGGCATATTTCGTGCAGATACAGAATTCTTTACACGATTTCTATGAATACATCCAGCGTTTATCATAATAGGGTTGCGAACATAACTGAGCCTACTCTGCCACGCGAGTATTTAGCGTTTACAGCTTGTTTTCAGTAGCATCTATCCGACAAAAATAGGCGTTCCCAATAGCGGGAACGCCTATTTTGTGTTGGCTTGATGATGGAATTAGCTGTTCGAGCGTATAGTCTGTAGATGGCAGCAAAAGGGTTGCCGTATCAGGATATGCGGTTGTCCGGATACCGTAGCCGCGGCAAAATGTACGAGAAAAACAGCAGCAAGCTGAACGACGCACCGATTGCGTCTGAAATGGTGCCTGCAAGAAAGATGTACTGAATGTCCATAATATGTGGCAGCGCGAAGATGCACACCAAATAGACCAGCTTGCGGAACACGGAAAGCGGCAGCGCATAGCGTATCAGGCCCATTGCGGTCAGACCGTCGACCAGTGCATATTGCACGGCCACACCAATCAGCGCAAACGTGTACAGCCGCAGCGCACTTGCGGCGAGCGCGTGCAGGCTGCTGTCCTGCAAAAAGAGCCCGGCGAACACCTGTGGAAACAACTGCACACTTAATTGCATCGCTCCAATAAACAGTGCGCAAAGTGCAAACATGTACGCGAATGCTTGCCGGATTTTTGAAAAGTTGCGCGCGCCGTAGTGGTAGCTGAAGATCGTGCCACAGCCAGTGGTAATGCCCTGCGCGGGGCAGAAAACGATAGTCAAAAAGCTTTGTACGACGGTGGCGCAGGTGATCAGGTGGTCGCCCTGTACCGCGCCGCCATATTTCCGCAGTACGATATTCAGAAGAATAATAATTAAATTATCCAGTATCGTGATTAAAAAGGACATGGAGCCGATGGTCACAATACGGCGGCATAGCGCGCTCTGCCATGGATGCAGGCCGAGCCGCACCGGCATGTCGGGGCGACGCAGCTGAAAGATGACATAGATTGCCATACAGGTTTGCGCTGTTACAGTCGCGACCGCGGCCCCCGACACACCCATGTTCAGCCCGAAAATCAGCAGCGGGTCAAGAATGAGGTTGATACCGGCGCCGATTACCACTGAGATCATGCCCTGACGGGCGTATCCCTGCGCGAGCAGGAACTGATTTAGCCCCACGCTGCACAGCGAGGCGACGGTACCGCATAGATAGATGGTAAAATAGCTTTGGGCATACGGGAACATCGCGTCGCTGCATCCAAGCAGATAGAGCACGGGTCGACGGAATAACAAAAGCGACACAGTCACGGCTGCTGAAATGCCGAGCAATAGCAGTAGCGCATTGCCGAGAATCGCGCGGGCGCGTTCCGGGTCTTTCTGACCGAGACTGATACTCATGGCAGACGCGCCGCCGATGCCAACCATATAGGCAAAGGCGGTGATCGCGGTCAGCGCCGGGGCACACACGCCAATCGCTGCCAATGCGATTCCACCGGTTTCCGGGATCTGGCCGACGAAAATACGGTCGACGATGCTATACAGAATATTAAAAAACTGGCCGAACATCGCTGGGATGCCCAGACGCAGCACCAGATGCCGCACCGTATGCTGTTCAAGCAGCCGGGCGGTCGAAAGGGATTGTTCCATAGCGGTTATTCAATGCCGGCACAGGGTAAGCCGTGCGCGCACTCCTTCCTGAAAAGTAAGGGCTGCGACCGCATAGGCGACGCAGACCAAATCTATCTTAGCACAACTGCATGCGGCTGTATAGCAGAAAATAGTAAAAGGCAGCTATTGTGAACTGCACCCCATTTGTTAGACACTGTAGTATCATGTCTAACAAATGGGGTGCAGTTCAGTTGTCAGGTTGGATGGATTATTGTATAATAATTTCCAACCAAGTCATTTCATGACGAGATGAAAGGATTGCAGCTTATGGACAGCCTTCTGGAGCGCCTGCGGGGCTATGCGCCTCTTTGGGGGCAGTGGATTCCGGAAACACGAATTTATCGAAACGGCAATTGCTGTGTTTATACCCTGTCCGGCAAAAGTGCGGAACAGGGATTTTCGTGCGTGGTCAAGGTCGTCACGGTTTTGGGGCGGGAGGCAGAGCTGGAGCAGAGTCTCGCAGATGTCCGACAAGAGATCACCGCATTGGAGCGGCTGCGCGGCTGCGAAAATGTAGTGACGCTTTACGACGACGCCTGTTTTCCGCTGTATGATGGCGATACACTGGTCGGCTGGGATGTGCTCATGCGCATGGAACAACTGGAGTGTGTGGCGGAATTATTGCGGGAAGGGGAAAGCCTGTCTGTATCGGAGGTTGGCACTCTCGCGCGGGATATTGCCGCCGCGCTTACTGCTGCGCATCGCGCAGGCCTAATTCACCGGGATGTCAAGCCTGCCAATCTGTATCGTACCGCCGATGGACGGTTTCAACTGGGTGATTTCAGCATCGCGCGCCGCTGCCGTGCCGGAGTGCTGGAGACGATGACCGGTACCGCCGCCTATATGGCGCCGGAGGTTGCCCGGGGCGAGGTCTATGATGGGCGCGCCGATCTCTATTCATTGGGCATCGTCCTTTATCAGCTGCTTAATCATGGACAACTGCCACTAATGGATGAAAATACGCCCTTTTCCGAGTGGGAAATAGCCGTTCGTCGACGCTGGCAGGGAGCAAAGCTGCCATCTCCTCCGGAAGGAGACCGGCGGATGAAAAGGATCATCTTACGGTGCTGTCAGGCGCAGCCGCAGAAGCGCTTTTCCTCAGCGGATGCACTACTGCAGGCACTCGAGCGGCCAAAGAACGGTTGGCGGACGGCGGCTGTGACGGGATGGGCCTGCGCGATGCTTGCCATAACGATAGCGATGTTTCCCCATCCAATGCAGGTGCTTCGTGCGACCTTTTTGCCGCCGTCGGCAACCAAACTGGCGGAAGTGCAGCCGGAAGAGGGCTACCGCTATGCAGTGGTTAAAGCGACCATGAATTGGGAGGAGGCGCAGGTCTACTGCGAGGCGCGGGGCGGACATCTGGCAACGATCACCAGCCAGAAACAGATGGATACGATCACTGAACTGCTGGAAGAAAACCAGATCAACACGGTCTGGCTGGGGGCGAATAATTACAGCAGCAGCAGCGGCTTTCGGTGGGTCACGGGTGCGCCGTTCGAGTTTGCGGCGTGGGCAATTGGCGAGCCCAACAACGACGGCGGCGACGAGCATTATCTGATGATGTACCGAAAGGACGATCAGGGCTGGGTATGGAATGACTCGGTCATAAACGGTGTATATATGTTTGATACGCAATCCTGTGGATTTGTCTGTCAGTGGGATGAGAGCGATGGATAGAGCCGTGGAGGTGTCACGCTGTGAAACGGTTGCCGATGTGCTGGCCTTACTGGAAGAGCGGGACGGGTGGGCTGAGCCTTGGCAGCTCTTTTTTGCCGGTCTTTTAGATGCTTCCGGACTGAGTTACAGCCGGTTTGCCTCCCGGTGCGGTCTGAGCAAAAATACGGTCAAGCGTTGGCGGCTGCAAGGCGGCGCGCCCAAAAGCCGCGATACCTATATCAGGATTGGCTTTGGTGTGGCAATGCCGCCAAAGGCGGTCAGCGATATGCTTTCCCGCTATGGCGGCTATTGTGGACTCAATCCGAGAGACCCCTTTGACGCCTGCTGCGTTTTCTGTTTGCAGCGGCGGGAGCAGGGCGAGATGCGGTATGATTATGCCGCAGCAGAGGCGTTGTATCATCGGCTGTTGTCCGATTGGTCACCGGACGGCCCTTCCGGCATCACCACTACAAGACTCATGGCACATCTGTCGGCCGTGGATACCGAATCGGAATTTGCGGCGTTTTTGCAGACATTTGGGGCGGAGCTGACCGGGCGCAAGCAGAAGCTGGAGCGGTATTTGGAGGAATATCTGACCGTGCACCGTTTGGAAGTGGTTCGAGCCGGGGGCGGAAGAGGAAGTCTGCACAGTCTGGGCCTTCCGGCGTGGGTGGAGAAACAGCTGTCGCAGCTGCGATGCCATGGTATCGTACCGCGGCGGCGCAGCCTGACGGCGCTGGGCCTGCATCTGAACATGACGCTGGAAGAACTGGATGTGCTGCTGCATTACGCGGGTATGGACCCGCTGCGCGCGCGGGATCGACTGGAATGTGTGCTCATCTATGCGCTGCAGCAGCTTGCCCTGACGCATCCGGAGTTGGCCCTCGGAAACGCGACGGCGCTGCTGGCGGTGACACGGGATACCGCAACCCGTCGCCGCTGCACCGAACTGGCGCAGGAATACTGGCAGGCCGGATATCGCAGCGAAGCGGAGGACGTAGAAAGCGTGGTCGGATATGTGCGCTATGTGCTCGAACAGCTGGATTTGGAGGAGGCGGACGAGCTGCTGCACCTGCTTTGATTGAGGGATGTTCAAAAACATAAAAACCCTGCAAAAGGATTGCATCTGCATCTTTTTGCAGGGTTTTTCTGTAAAAGCATGTTCTATTATTCTGTCTGCCGAGCAGGGTCAATTTGCGGAAAACAATGCAAAGCAGCATGCTATACTCCCATTGCATCGAGAAAAAGGGGCGAAGGATGGTACGCTCCTGCATGAAAAACATCGTAATGTCCCGCGGCGGGCCGCAGGGCATTTTGCAGGCAATGGGGGTGCTGATATGTCGGTCAATAAATTCTTTATCGAAAAACTGCTGTATCCGGCGATGGAACACGGCAAAGGAAATCGGATTCGGACTTATCTGCGGGAGATGAAGCAGACGCAATATGCTGACTCGGAGGCGCTGCACACACTGCGGGAGACGCGCCTAAAGCAGCTTCTGCGCGCCTGTGCCACAGGTGTGCCTGCCTATCAGCGTCTTGGCATCACCGATGAGGATATTGAAAAGGACCCTTGGGCGGTATTTCGCGCCATTCCGATTCTGAAAAAATCCGCGTTCCAAAACGAGCCGCAGCGGTTTTTAAACACGCAATATGACCGTGCGCGGTTGATTCCCAATGTCACTGGCGGCTCTACAGGAGAACCGGTCAAATTTTTTATGGATCGGTACACCGTGGAGCATTACGAGGCGGCCCGATGGCGGGGACTGTCGTGGTGGGGCATCACCCCGGGCAGCAGAAGTGTCATGATTTGGGGAAATCCCATCGAACTGAGTCAAGAGCAGCAGCGTTCTGCACGATGGAAGGATCGCTTGCTAAAAAACCGGACCGTTATTTCCGCTTACGACTTGACCGAGGAGGAAGTGACGCAATATGTCCGTTTCCTTAACCACTATCAGCCGGAATATCTTTATGGTTATGCCAGTGCGCTTGAAACGTTTGCCCATCTGCTGAGACCGATTCGAGAAAAATTGCACCTGAAACATCTCAAAGTTGTCGTTTCTACCTCGGAAACGCTCGACGATTCCCGACGGCAGAGCATTTGTGACACGTTTGGCTGTCCTGTCTTGAACGAGTACGGCGCGCGCGATGCGGGTATTTTGGGTTATGAATGTCGGTGTGGTCATCTGCATATCATGGCAGAAAACTGTATTTTGGAGGTAGTGGATCCTGTCACGCTGGAGCCGGTGGCGCCGGGGGAGAGCGGTCTGGTGGTCACCACCGATCTGAACAATCTGGCCATGCCCCGCCTTCGTTACCTGTTGGGGGATACTGCTACGCTGTCGCCGGCGGCAGGCTGCCCATGCGGCGTAACACTTCCCACCATCCAAAGTCTGGATGGGCGGGAGGATGCGATTTTCGAGCTGCCGGATGGAAAGCTGGTCCACGGCAATTTTGTCAACCAGCTCTCCAGAAAATATCAGACCATCCGGCAGTTTCAACTGATTCAGACCAGCGTGGCGCATGCAGAGCTGCGGGTGGTGATGAGTGAGCAAGGGCTGTTGGAAGAGGTGGAAACATTCCGGAGAGATGTTGCCGGTTTTATGCCGGGAGTAGAGGTGCAGGCTATCGTAGTTCCTCACATTGAACCGAGCAAATCTGGGAAATTCCGCTACTCCATCCGTCAGTTCGACCGCAGCATTTGATGACGGTTGTCACGGAATTCGGGCCGCGGGTCCAAAAAACGCAAGCAGTTGGCCGCCGCTGATGCCTGCCTGATAGATTAGGCGCAGATGCTCAATAACCGACTTCGGCAGAACAAGAACGGTCAGGTTCACATCCGGGAAGTCCCCAAGGAAGAAGGCTCGTTATCGCATACAATCCTGCATATGGATCCTCGATATATATGGAAGAAGAAATAGCATAAGGGATAGCAGGGAGGAGGGCCGGTATCGTGAAGGTGCCGACTTATTTTTGTGTGGACGGATGCAAAATTCACAGTCTATTCAATTTTTTTGGAACTTGCGTGTTATACTGAAACCAAAGGCAACCGAAAAGAGGGAAGCGGCAATGAAGATGCTGTACTATGGCGGTACGATTCATACAATGGAGGAGAGTGAGCAGGCGCAAGCCTTGCTGGTCGAAAACGGTGTCATTGCAGCGGTGGGAGAATATGAGCGTCTGCATGCGCGGGCAAAGGATGCGGCGCAGATCAATCTGGACGGCCGCGTGCTGCTGCCTGCGTTCATCGACGCACACAGCCATTTTTCTGGTGCAGCCTATGCGATGCTGCAAGCGCCGCTCGGGGAAGCGGTAAATTTTGCGGAGATCGGGCAGGCACTGACGCGGTTTATTGCGGACAATCACGTGCCTGACGGACAATGGGTGGTTGGCAAGGGCTATGACCAGAACGCGCTGATCGAGCAGCGGCACCCGACACGCGCGGTGCTCGATCGCGTATCCGTGCGCCACCCCATCATGATAGTGCACCAGTCCGGCCATATGGGTGTGTTCAATACGTTGGCGCTGGAATTGCTTGGTGTAACACCGGATACGCCCGCGCCGGAAGGCGGTGCGATTGGCAAAGAAAACGGTCAGCTGACCGGATACATGGAAGAAAATGCCTTTTTACAGTATCAACAGAAGGTTCCCGCGCCTGATCTCGCGGACTTAATGGATGCTTGCCGCCGTGCACAGCAGCTTTATGCCTCATATGGCATTGCCACCGTGCAGGAGGGGATGATGCCGGAAAGCCTGATCGGACTGTATCAGGCGCTGTTGGCGCATCAGATTCTTGAACTGGATGTGGTGGCCTATCCGGGTGTGGATGTGATGGATGAAATCTGTGATGCCTTCCCCGAAGCGGTGCGTCGGTATGATCGGCATTTCAAACTGGGCGGCTGCAAAATGTTTCTGGACGGCTCGCCGCAGGGCCGCACCGCATGGCTGCGTGCGCCGTATAACGATGCACCGGATGGCTATCGGGGGTATCCCACCATGACGGACGAAGCGCTGCGGCAGGCGCTGACCGCGGCTTACCGCAGCGGCATGCAGCCGCTGGCGCATTGTAACGGGGATGCCGCCGCTGCGCAGTATCTGTCCGCCGTGGCGGAGATGGAGCGGTCGCACTCGGATTTCCGCGAGCTGCGGCCAGTGATGATTCATGCGCAGCTGCTTGCGCCCGACCAGATGGAGGAGGTTGCGCGGCTGGGTATCATCCCGTCGTTTTTCATTGCGCATATTCACCAGTGGGGCGATGTGCATCTTCGCAATTTGGGCGCGGAGCGCGCCTCGCGTATCAGCGCGGCGGGGTCTGCGCGCTCGCATGGTATCCCGTTTACTTTCCATCAGGATACGCCTGTTCTGCCGCCTGATATGCTGCATACGATCTGGTGCGCGGTGGAGCGTGTGACCAAAGACGGTGTGACGCTCGGTAAGGATGAGCGTATTCCGGTGAAGGATGCACTGCGCGCGATTACGGTGAACGCCGCCCGGCAATATTTTGAGGAAGCGCGCAAAGGATCACTGCGGCCGGGCAAAACGGCCGATCTGGTGCTGCTCGACGCCGATCCGCTCGCCGTGTCGCCCGACCGGCTGCGCGACATTCGCGTGCTGGAAACGGTCAAGGCGGGGGAGACGGTTTTCCGTGCGTAAAAGCTGTGCGGCAAAAATCCCTTGCCTTTCACCCGCACGATGCCGTATACTAAGACGGAAGATATCGGCCCTGACGGGGCGCAGAACAGGAGAGAAGCAATATGAATATCACCAAAGGCGATGTGCTTGAGCTGCGCCGCCGTCTGAAAAAGACCGAATGTACCTTCGGCCGCATGTGCGGCTGCTATGTCAACAGCGGCAAGCAGGTGGTGCTCAAATTCAGCGAATCCTTTTCCGAGCTGGAGGAGGATGAGTTTTACAAATATTTGGAGATTGCCAAAAAAACGCTGTCCGGCACGCTGGGCAGCAATCTGCTTGAGTTGGAGTTTGACCGCAGCGAGGCGGCCGCAGAACATCAGAAGTACCTGCTTGCACTCAAGGAGAGCAAGCTGGCGGGCGAGGAACTGCTCGACCGGCTGTACGAGCAGATTATCGAGCAGTATGCGTATCCGGGTAACTATCTGATCCTGATGTATCACGATGTTTACGATGTACCGTCCAAGGCTACCTCGGGTGAGGAACAGGACGAGTCCGAGGAGATTTATGAGTACATACTCTGCGCGGTTTGTCCGGTCGAGCTGTCCAAGCCCGCGCTGGGCTACCGAGAGGACGAAAACCGTATCGGCGCGCGTGTGCGAGACTGGGTGGTCGGTTTGCCTGATCTCGGATTTGTCTATCCCGCGTTTGCAAACCGCGGCAGCGATGTCAATGCCGTGATGTACTATGTGAAAACCGGTAAAAGCTCGCACCCGGAACTGGTTGAGCAGGTGCTCGGCTGCGTGCCGCAGCGCACGGCGGCCGAGGACAAGCAGGCGTTTCGCAGCGTGGTGCTCGACGCATTCGGAGAGGACGAGGAGCAGGCGGACGCTGCTTTTTTCCAGATCCAGAAAACCATCAGCGGCATGGTGGCCGAGCGGGAAGAGGACCAGTCTCTGCCGCCGGTCAGCCTAACGGCTGAGACGCTGTCCGGCCTTGCCACTGAGGCAGAGGTGCCGGAAAAGGTGCGCGAGCAGATTGAAAAGAGCTATGCGCATGTGTTTGGCGATACGCCGCCCGTGGCGGATAATGTGCTGGACAGCAAACTGGTGGAGGAAGGTACTGCCCGTGCGCATACAGCGGCGCTCGAGCAAAAAGTGGCGGTTTTGCAGCAGGAGTTGGCAGCGCAGGCGGCCCAGCGCGCCGACGAGGACGGCGACGCGCCGTGGCAGGAAGATGCGGAGATTGAACTGCATGTGCCGCAGGAGCGGGCAAGCCGTATCCGTGCGGATGTGGTAGACGGGCAGAAGTGTCTGCTGATCCCGCTGGAAGAAGGCGAGCACGCCCGCATCAACGGTGTGGAGCAGTCGTTGTAATTTTCCAAAATGCACAGAGGACGGGGAAAAGTCCCCGTCTTTTTGCATATAAATGGGAAAACATGCTCTGTTTTGTGTTTTTTTTGACTGGATATGATTGAATGTGAAGGAGAAAGTGTGCTATAATGTCACTATCTAAGGTTTTTTGGAGCGTAGGAATATGGCTTATGAAAAAAGCAGACGTCGCCCCCCGAGGGAGGACGACGGCACATTGATTGAAGGCCGTAATGCGGTGCTTGAAACACTGCGTGCAGGCCGTGCAGTGGATAAGGTCTTTGTAGCGGAGGGTGCGCGCATCGGTGACGTGGCGGCGGAGGCACGCCGGCATGGTGTGCCTGTGGTCACCTGCGACCGCCGCAAACTGGACCATATGAGCCCGACGGGCAACCATCAGGGTGTGATTGCACAGGCGGCGGCACAGGAATATGTTTCGCTTGACGATATTTTCCGCGTGGCGGAGCAGCGCGGCGAGGTGCCGCTCATCGTCGTGTGCGACGGTATCGAGGACCCGCACAATCTGGGTGCCATCATCCGCTCGGCGGAAACGGCGGGTGCGCATGGAGTCGTGATCCCTAAGCGCCGTGCGGTCGGCCTGACGGCGGCGGTGGCACGTGCGGCTGCGGGTGCGCTGGCCTATGTGGGTGTGCACAAGGCGAACAACCTTGCCGCGACACTCGACGAGATGAAGGAGCGGGGCGTTTGGCTATTCGGCGCGGAGGCCGACGGTACTGCCGGCTTGTATGAAGCTGCCTTTGACAGGCCCACGGCAATCATCATCGGCTCGGAAGGGCAAGGGCTGAGCCGTTTGACGCGAGATAAATGTGATTATATCGTCAGCATCCCCATGCGCGGCCGCGTCAATTCGCTCAATGCGTCCAATGCTGCGGCGGTATTGCTGTTTGAAGCGGTACGTCGCCGCACGCAGGCCGATTAAAGGAGGCAAATAGATAAAGATATGGACAGAAAAGACGAAACCATGAATCTGGAAGCGATTAAGGCGATGCTCAACGACGTGCCGGACGGTGATGAGTTTGATCTGGATTCCATTATCGCAGAGGTAGAGAGCGGCACTCCTGCCCAGGCGCGTCGCGTAACCCGACCGGAAGCGTCGCCGCAGGCACATGTACAGGTGCCGAAGATGCCGGAGGCAGAGCCGCGCAAGGCTGTGTCGACGCAGGAAACACCTTCTGCGCCGCGCACCGCACCGAAAAAGCATGCGCCGCGTAAAGCTCAGCCGGAGGAGCAGATTCCGGATTTGACCGCTTTCGAGGAGGCGGAACAGGAGGAGCGCGCGGCACGCATTGCTGCAAGGGAAGCCAAAGCTGCAGCGCGGCACGAAAAGGCGGCGGCTAAGGCGGCGGTCCGACAAGCAAAACGAGAAGCGAAGCTGTCCGCCAAGCAGGCGGCGGATGCGGAGGGTGGATTAGAGGATATCCCGGAGCGGCCGGGCGCATCGAAACCCACGGCGGCGATATCATCCAAACGTGCGGCCCGCGGTGCAAAGATGACGCGCAAGGAAGCGCGCGCGGTGCGCATTGCAGCCGAGCAGGCCGAGGAAGAAGAGGAAATCCAATTGCGCGATCCGGCGCAGGCACAGCGTGCGTTCAAGCGTCGCGCGCAGGGCCTGTCTGTGCGTTCCATCATTGTGCTGATTCTTGCAGTCGCTGCGACATACCTGAGCCTTGCGCCCAGCTTTGATGTTCTGCCGCTGCCGGTGGCGCTTGATGTGCTGGAAAATCCGACCATTGGTATCGGTGTGCTGCTTCTGCTGCAATTCATCGCGTTGTTTGTCGGTATCGACGTATTCGGCATGGGTTTTTATAATTTGCTGCATGGCATGCCTGACCGGGCTTCTCTCGTATCGTTTGCAATTCTTGCGTCGATGCTGCACGGGGCTTCCATTATTGTATTTGATAATCAGTCGGGTGTGCAGATACCGTATCTGGCGGTCAGTATTCTGTTGCTGTACGCCGCGATGCGCGAGGAGCGTGGCCGCTTTGCGGCTCGTGCGCGCGCCTATCAGGCAATCTGCTCGGCAGAGCAACCTGCAGCCATCTATAGCCATTATGACGCAGAAGACGATGCCTGTCGTGCGGTCAAAGGCCCGTTGCATGTGGAAAAGGCTTTTCTGGTCGAGATGGAGCGTTCGGACACGGTGGACCGCTTTTCTATGATTTATGTACCGGTTGCGCTGGCAGTCTCCATTGTTTTTGCGCTGCTGGCTTCGGTTGGTCGTGGTGAGCCAATACGCTTCTTCTGGGCGTTTTCCGCTGTTTTGTCGGTTTCCGCTCCGCTCGGTCTCATCTGTGCGTTTGGCGCAAGTTACAAGAATGTATCTCGCCGCCTGCTGGCCTCGGGCGCGGCGATTGCGGGCGCGCGGCAAGCCAATCTGCTGCGCGGAACGGAAGAAGTCGTGCTGACCGAGAACGATTTGTTCCCATCTGGTTCAATCAGTCTGGAATCGCTGCAGAATATGGGCCGCTTGTCGGATGACAAGGTGCTCGCCTGTGCGGCGGCGCTGTCGGATGCGGCTGGTCTGGAGCTGGGCCGCGTGTTGACCGATGCTACGCGTGAGCGTTACGGTGTAACGCTGGCAGCACGCAATGTGCAGCAGGTGGAAGGCGGACTGGTCGGAGAAATTGGCACCAGTCGCGTGGTGCTGGGTACAGCGGCGCTGATGGTGAAAATGGGGATTCGTATTCCGTCCGGACAGGGTGAACAGGTTTGCTCGTATCTGGTGGTGGACAATGTGCTGGCCGGTGTGCTGACGCTGCGGTACCAGCCGACCAAGCATACTTACCGTGCGATGCGTATGATGCGCCGCATGCACATGAATGCGGTGTTGGCGGTGCGGGATTTCAATATCTCACCTGCGATGATAGAAGCAGAGTTTGATCTGCGTCGTGGTTTTGCCGATCAGCCGGATCCGGCTGGTGTGGCACGGCTGCTCAACCCCGATTACTCCAATGGGGATGTGCCCGCCGCTATTTTAACGCGTGAGGGTGCCGGTGCGTTTTTGCAGGTGCTGCGGTATGCGGACAAGCTGGCTGGTGCTGTGCGTTCCGCGCTGACATTAGGCGCGTTTGCAGGTATTTGCGGCATGCTGATCGTTGCTTACTTAGTGTCTCAGAATGCAGCGGATGCGTTGCCGGTGATGAATATACTGCTGTATTTACTTCTCTGGTATATTCCGGTGTTGATTATCACACAGCAAACGCACTAATCGATATAAAAAAGCAGGTCTGAACCTTGTGGGGTTCAGACCTGCTTTTTGCCTTGTGTGGCAATGGAGAAGAGAAAATCCGCCCGAGGCGGTAAAAAAGAGGAAGAAAAAGTCATACAGGAAGAACGGAGGCTACGGAAAAAACGGCAAGCGCAACCGCCAGCACGGCTGCTGCGGTAGCAAGATAGGCGCGTGTCATGGAAACCTCCTCCTTTGGTGTGTTAAAATGCTTTATATTATATAAACGTATGCTGTGCCGATTTTGTGACAGGAAAGTTTGTAAAAAATAAAAATTTTTTGTCTGCCTGATTCCGGAACCAGGAAAGGGGAAAAAAGGCGTCAAAAATGCACAAAAAACAGCTTGCGTACATGCGTGCAATAGTGTATAATTACAAATAAGGGAGTCGTTCCCGTTAACAAAGCGCCCGCATAATAAGGCTCGGGCAGGGGAGTGTTTATCAAATATGGCCAATTACCCGGTTAACAAGATTCGTAATGTATGTCTGATGGGACACGGCGGCGACGGCAAGACCTCGCTCGTCGAAAGTATGCTCTATATCGCCGGTGTAACCGACCGTGTCGGCAAGATCACGGACGGCAACACGGTTTGCGATTTTGACCCCGAGGAAATCAAGCGTCAGTTCTCGATTTCGACGGCTGTTGCGCCGATCGAATGGAACGGCTGCAAAATCAATTTGCTGGATACGCCGGGCTTTTTTGATTTTGAAAGCGAAGTAAATTGCGCTCTGCGCGTGGCGGAGTCGGCCCTTATTATCGCCACCGGCAAATCCGGTCCGGGCGTCGGAACGGAAAAGGCGTGGGAGCGCTGCGAGGCGCGCGCCATGCCGCGTATGTTTTACATCTCTAAAATTGACGAGGAAAATTCGGATTATTATACCTCGCTACATAAGCTGCAAAAGGAATTCGGCGTATCGGTTGCGCCGATTGTTGTGCCGATTTTTGAGGGCAACCGCGATACGGTTGGCGTTGTGGACTGTGTCATTCGCAAGGCGTACCGCATGGAAGGCAACAAGCGTGTCGAGATCCCGATTCCGGACGATATGAAAGAGCGTATCGACCAGCATCGTGCAGCGCTGTGCGAAAACATAGCGGAGCTGTCCGAAGAGCTGATGGAGCGGTATTTCGCAGGCGAGGAATTTTCGGATGAAGAGCTGATCGCCGGCATTCGTCAGGGTGTCAAGGATTTGGTCATTGCGCCGGTATTCTGCGGTACTGCGGCAACCGGCATCGGTTCCTATGCGCTTTTGAAGGGTATTGCAGACTATATGCCGTCTCCGGATGAAAAGCCGGTGGAAATCTGCGAGGACGAAAAAGGCGAGCTTATCGAAATCAACTGCACGCCCAACGGTTCGACCTGTGCATTTGTATTCAAGACGGTTGCCGATCAGTATGGTCGTTTCTCGTATTTCAAGGTCATGTCGGGCGAAGTCAAGCAGGATATGACGCTGGTCAACAAACGTGCGGATGCCAATGAGAAGATGGGCCATATCTATACGGTCTGCGGTAAAAAGACCACTGAAGTTCCGGTGGTCGGCTGCGGCGATATCGGTGCGGTTTCCAAGCTGGTCACCACTAAGACGGGCGACACGCTCTCAATGAGCGTGCGCAAGGTCGAGCTGGAGCCGATCGAATTTGCGCCGCCGTGCTATACGCAGGGCATTGCGCCAAAGGTGAAGGGTGCGGAAGAGAAGATTTCCGCAGGCCTTGCCCGTTTGCATGACGAAGATCCATCCTTTGAAACCGAGTTTAATCCGGAAACCAAGCAGCACACGATTTCGGGTGCGGGCGACATCCATCTGGATGTGCTTTGCTCCAAGCTCAAGGATAAGTTTGGCGTAGAAGTGGCGCTTACACCGCCGATTGTGCCGTACCGCGAGAAGATTCGTAAGACGGTGACGGTGGAAGGCAAGCATAAGAAGCAGTCCGGCGGTCATGGTCAGTATGGTCATGTCAAGATGGAGTTTGCGCCCTATCCGGAAGGCGATTATCTGTTCGAGGAGAAGATTTTTGGCGGTTCGGTGCCGAAGAACTTCCATCCGGCAGTCGATAAGGGCATCCGCGAGGCAATGGAGCACGGTGTGCTGGCAGGCTATCCGCTGGTCGGTCTGCGTGCAACGCTGCTAGACGGTTCTTATCACGATGTAGACTCCAACGAGCTGTCCTTTAAGATGGCGGCGCGTCTGGCGTATAAGGCGGGTATTCCGCAGGCAAGCCCGGTTCTGCTCGAGCCGGTTTGCTCGATGAAGGTTGTTATTCCGGATGCCTACATGGGCGATGTCATCGGCGATTTGAACAAGCGCCGCGGTCGCATCATGGGTATGAACCCCATTGAGGGCGGTAAGCAGGAGATTCTGGCTGAGTGCCCGATGGCGGAGCTGTCCGACTACGCGATCACGCTGCGCTCGATGACACAGGGCCGCGGTTCGTTCGTCTCCAACTTTGAGCGGTACGATGAAGCGCCCGCACAGGTGCAGGAAAAGGTTATTGCGGAGAACAAGGCGAGATTGGAAGCACTGAATAAAGAATAAAACATTGATTTTGTCAAAAAACCGGCTGATTAGCAGCCGGTTTTTTGTTGCTGTGGATGCTATAGCAGGGTAGACGAAAAGCATAATCTGTGATATAATTTTAACAAATTAAGATAGTATGGAGGTTTCTTGCGATGCACACAATCAGAAAGATCCAGGATGATCTTGTTTATGTGGGCGGAAGCGATCGCCGCCTGAGTCGGTTTGAAAATCTGTTCCCGATTCCGCGCGGCGTTTCCTATAACAGCTATTTGCTGCTGGATGAAAAGACCGTTTTGTTTGACACGGTGGATGACGCGATCAGCCGTCAATTCTATGAAAATATTACCGCTGCACTGGCGGGCCGCCCGCTCGACTATCTGGTGGTTCACCATATGGAGCCGGATCATTGCAGCATGATCGTTGCGCTGCTGCACCGCTATCCTGAAGCAAAGATTGTTTGCAGCGCGAAGGCACTGGTTATGCTGACGCAGTTTTATGCGGTGGATATGAAGGAGCGCGCTCTTGTGGTTGCGGAAGGGGACAAGCTCTCTACTGGCCGCCATACGCTGCATTTTGTCATGGCGCCGATGGTGCATTGGCCCGAAGTTATGGTAACTTATGATGAGCCGAGCAAAATCCTGTTTTCGGCAGATGCGTTCGGCACATTCGGTGCATTGCCGGGCAATATTTTTGATGACGAATTGGCATTTAACAGTGTTTGGCTGAACGATGCCCGCCGGTATTATACCAATATTGTGGGCAAGTACGGCGCGCAGGTGCAGGCGTTGCTGAAAAAAACCGCGGCGTTTGATATTGAGATGATTTGCTCGCTCCACGGCCCCATCTGGCGCGGCAATCTGAGCTTGCTGCTGGATAAGTACCAGAAATGGAGCACCTATGAGCCGGAGGATAAGGGCGTGATGATCGCCTATGCCACGATGTATGGGAATACAGAGAATGCGGTCAATGTATTGGCCAACATGCTGGCTGATAAAGGTGTGCATAATATTACAATGTATGACGTATCCGGCACGGACATTTCTGAGCTGGTGGCGGAGAGCTTCCGTTGCAGCCATCTTGTGCTGGCGGCGCCAACCTATAACGGTGGTTTGCAGCCGCGCATGGAGGCGTTCCTGAACGATATCAAGGCTTTGAATCTGCAGAATCGCACGGTGGCGCTGTTGGAAAACGGTACTTGGGCACCTGCCTCCGGTCGTCATATGAAGGTGATTCTGGAAGGAATGAAGAATATGACCATGCTGGAGAATACAGTTGCACTCAAGTCTACGCTGGCCGACAGTCAGGAGGCTTCGCTGGAAGCGTTGGCGGATGAGATTGCAGCTCAGGTTTTAGAATAATTTTCCTTCCTATGGCGCATATCAAATGCCGTCCAGCAGAAACTATGGTTTCTGCCGGACGGCGTTTTGTTGTTCTGCTTTGCTGTTGGGCCGCATAGGATAAAGCAAAAGCAGGAGGGGCGATAGCATGATTGTTTTTGCAGCCAAGGTATCGGTGAAAAAAGTAGTGGCAGGCGCACTGGCAGTAGGTGCTGTGGTTTTGGGTGTCGCGTTGTTCGTGCCAACGGCGGACACAATGCTTGTGCAAACCGCTTCGGGTGAAATAGATTTGAACAGTAAATTAAAAAATAATGAGCAGCGCGTAGCCTTGCTCGAAAGTTACGGTTGGAAGGTCAACCCGGAGCCGCGCAGTGAGCGTGAAGTACAGATACCCAAAACCTTTGACGACACCTATCAAGCCTACAACGCCATTCAGTTGGGCCAAGGGCTGGACCTTGCGCCGTATCAAGGCAAGCGTGCGACGCTTTATACCTATGAGCTGATCGAATATCCGACCGGGGAAGAAGGTGTTATCGCCAATTTGCTCATCCGACGCAATCAGTTGATAGCGGCAGATATCAGTTCGGCGGAGGCCAATGGCTTTGTGCACGGTATCACGGAAATGCCGGAAACAGATTCAACACAATGAGCCGTGAGCAGATAACGGTGCGGCCTATCCGCAATATGAGATGCGTTGGTTGCAGACTGTGCAAATTGACAAAAAATCTCAGAATAGATTCTCGTAACGATGGATTGAATTTAGGGAATTGCACTTTTTCTGCAATTCCCTATTGTGCAATTTGCGAAAAAGTGGTATGCTATTAGCAGGAATGAATTGTCGGGGGAGACAAAATGCCACGGATGCGATTGGACAAGTTGCTGGCGCACTTAAATTGCGGCAGTCGTAAAGAGGTACAGGCCATGATTCGCGCGGGTCGCGTGCAGGTCAATGGCGAGGTGGAGCGTGACCCCGGGGCAAAGGTGGACTCAGACAGCGCACAGGTGGAACTTGACGGGCAGCCGCAACGGTATCAGGCGCAGCGGTATTATATGCTCAACAAGCCGGCAGGCGTGATTACTGCCAGTCGGGATGCACGACATGCTACTGTATTGGATCTCTTCCCGGCGGAAATGCAGCGCGGTCTGTTTGCGGTCGGACGGCTGGACAAAGATACCGAAGGATTGCTCATCGTGACGGATGATGGTGCATTGAGTCATGCGCTGATGAGTCCGTCGCGGCATGTGTGGAAAGTTTATGAGGCGGTAGTGGAGGGGACGCTTTTGCCTGAGGCAGAGTTTCTCTTTGAAACGGGATTGAGGCTTAAGGATGGCATGGTTTGTCTGCCCGCCTGTTTGGAACGGCTGACTGGGAATGACAAGCAGCGTGTGCGCGTTACGCTGCGGGAAGGGAAATATCATCAGGTCAAGCGCATGATCGCGGCGGTGGGGGGTGTCGTAGTGCAACTGCGCCGTGTGCAGTTAGGCGGCTTGCGGCTTGACCCGGCGTTGTCGGAAGGTGCGTTTCGCGCGCTGACCGAGCAAGAGTTGGAATTGCTTCGACAGCCGTCGAGGGAGTGTATCTAAAAAACATCCAAAAAAAATAAAATTTTTTGTACAAAAATGTAGAAGACTGTGATATAATGTATTAAAATGCACAGAGAATATTAAGGGTTCTTGTGAACAATGTCAGGGATACGGCAGTTTGTTTAGCGGATGCGACTGTCATAGTGCGAAAACGCACAAGAATAGGGAAATACAGGAAAGGTGATGGAAATGGCGTCAAGATTGTTCCAGTCGATTGTTTTGCAGATGAAGGACACGGTAGAACGCACCATTGGTATTGTGGATGCGAGCGGCGCGGTTGTAGCGTGTACCGATCTGCCCCGTATCGGCGAAATGCGGGAGGAAGCGATCACCGAGCTTGGCTTTGCGGGTGAAATTGTCCGTTTTGGCGGCTACACCTACCATACTACCGGCGATCGTTCCAGCCGGCTGGAATACGCTGTTTTCGTGCAGGGAGAGGATGAGCTGGCGCGCAGTATCTGCTCGTTGGTGGCGGTTGCAATCAACAACATCAAAACGTTGTATGACGAAAAACACGACAAGGCAACATTTGTCAAAAACATTATTTTGGATAACATTCTGCCGGGCGATATCTATATCAAATCTCGTGAGCTGCATTTCGGAAATGATGTGCCGCGCGTGGTTTTTCTGGTGCGTCAGCAAATGCCGGCGGATGTTGCGGCCATTGATGTGGTAACGGGTATGTTCCCGGATAAGCAAAAGGATTTTGTGCTGCACATTTCTGAAACAGATATTGTAGTCGTCAAAGAAGTCAAGCCGGGCAGCGACGCCAAGGATTTGGCTAAGATTGCTGCATCGATTGAAGAGGCGCTGCTCAGTGAGTTGTCGGTCAAGAGCCTGATTGGCATCGGTTCGGTTTCGTCGCAGATGAAGGATATTGCCAAGTCCTTTAAGGAGGCGCAGACTGCCATTGAGGTCGGCGCAGTATTTGATACCGAGAAAAATATCATCAGCTTTGAAAATCTCGGTATTGGCCGTCTGATTTATCAGCTGCCGATTACGCTGTGCGAAATGTTCCTCAGCGAGGTGTTTAAAAAAGGCTCGATTGATTCACTCGATCAAGAGACGCTGTTTACCATTCAGAAGTTTTTTGAAAACAACCTGAATGTGTCTGAAACCTCGCGCAAGCTGTTTGTACATCGCAATACGTTGGTTTATCGACTGGAGAAGATCAAAAAACTGACCGGACTGGATCTGCGCGAATTCGATCATGCGATTGTGTTCAAAGTGGCGCTGATGGTGCGCAAATATCTGGCCAGCCGCGAAGAAAATGTTCGCTGAGGTGTGGCTGTTCACAAAATTTTCACATGAAAAAACAGCTGCGTAGGAAAATGGCAGGGATTGTCGTCTTGCGTCGGCAAGGAAAATCTGTTATAATAGGCAAAGGTGTATGATCTGCATGCACCTTTGCCTTTTTGGTATTTTGCTTGGCTCCGAGGAGGAATGCCTGTGATACGGATGAACGATGTCACCATGGTGTACGATAATGGTACACGTGCGGTGAACAAAGCGAACCTGCGCGTGGATGAAGGAGAATTTGTGTTCCTCGTCGGTGCGTCCGGCTCTGGTAAAACAACGCTCATCAAGCTGTTGACCGCAGAGGTCCGCCCAACGGAAGGGCGGGTGCTGGTCAACAATTATAATGTCGGAGAAATGAAAAAAAGACAGATCCCATATCTGCGCCGTACCTTAGGCGTGGTATATCAGGATTTCCGCTTGATTAATAATAAAACGGTTTATGAAAACGTCGCATTTGCCATGCGTACCATCGGTGCAAAGGGAAAGGCGATCAGAGAACGCGTGCCGTATGTGCTGGAACTGGTCGGTTTGTCGGACAAAGCGCAGATTAAACCGATGAATCTCTCTGGCGGTGAGCAGCAGCGTGTTGCGATTGCGCGTGCGCTGGTCAATAACCCGCGTCTCATCATCGCGGACGAGCCGACCGGCAACCTCGATCCCGCACGCTCGCTTGAACTGATGACCCTGTTTGAAAAGATTAACGAATTGGGCACCACCGTGCTGATCGTGACACACGAAAAGGGACTGGTGGACGAGTTTGAAAAGCGCGTTGTTATGATTGACAAGGGCGAGGTCGTCAGCGACCAGACAGGTGGGTACTATCAGTTATGAGAAGTTTTGGTTATTATTGGAAGGAAGGCTTCCGCAATATATTTAAGCACGGGTTTATGTCGATTGCGGCGGTGCTTATCATGATCGCCTGCCTGCTTTTGACAGGAACTGTGACGCTGATTGCGTATAATATTGATTTGAGCATTCAGGAATTGCAGCAATCCAACGAGATTGTGGTATTCATTGATGACAGCCTGACCACGCGCGAGGCGAAAGCCTTGGGGTCGCAGTTCAACAGGATCGACAATATCGCAACGGTTGACTTTGAGGACCGCGATGTAGCGCTGGAGAAATACCGAGAGGAATTGGGCGAAGACGCGGTAATTCTGGAGAATTATAATTCTGCAAATAACCCACTGCGAAACAGCTTTATTTTCACCCTGAAGGATCCGACGCTGGCCGAGGAGACGATTGAACAGATCGCCGCAGTGGACGGCACGGATTATATCCGTGCGGATGAGGAGGTCATTTCCAAGCTGATTCAGGTGCAGCGCGTATTTAATATTGTCGCGCTGGCAATGGTGGTCGGCCTGACGGTTATCTCCATTTTCATCATCGCCAATACGGTAAAGCTGGCTATGTTTGCACGCCGTGAGGAAATTTCTATTCAGAAGATGGTCGGCGCGACCAACTGGTTTATTCGCTGGCCGTTCGTTATTGAAGGCATGGTGCTGGGGCTGCTGGCAGGCGGTTTGGCATTTCTTGCACAGTGGGGACTGTACACGGAACTTTCTAACATTGCAAGCGGCGTTATCCCGTATTTCCATATTCTCCCGTTTGACGGGCTGCGCTGGCTGGTGCTGGGCGTATATTTGGGTGCGGGTGTCCTGTTCGGCATCGGCGGTTCGGTGACGAGCATTCGCAAGTTTATGGATGTGTGATGTATTGGCGACAGATAAAGGAGCGAATATCATTATGATGAAAAAAAACATGACGCGGCTGATATCCTGTGTGATTGCGGCTGTTCTTGTGGTTGCACTGCTGGCCTCTATGTTGCTAACCAGCTTGACTTTTGCAGCTGCTGCCGAGGATGCGGACGAGTTGCAGAATAAGCTGTCCTCGCTGGAGGATGAGAAGGCGGCGGTTAAAGAAAAAATCGCGGAACTGACCAAGCAGGCCAGTGACGTGGAAGCAACCCGTGCCGCGCTGCAAAGTGAGATTACCCTGACCAAGGAAGAGATTGCCACGGTTGAGGCGTATATTGAGCGACTACAGGATCAGATTGACGTCAAGACCATCGAGCTGTCTGCGGCGGAGGATGCGCTTGAGCAAAAGGAAGAGGAGTTTGCGCTTACCGTGCGCACGACCTATGAGCAGGGCGACACCAGTTATCTGGAAGTGTTGCTCAACTCCTCGAGTTTTTCCGATCTACTGTCCCGTATGGAAATCATCACGGCGATTATGGATGACAATAAGAAGATTGTTGCCGAGTATACTGCCGCGAAGGAAGATATCGCGCAGAAGAAGCAGGAACTGCAGGATACGCAGGATTCTCAGAAGGAGTATCAGGAGAATCTGAGCTATAAGGTCGACGAGTTGGCGGCGAGCGAGGCCGAACAGGCGGCGCTGGCACAGAGCATTGAGGCTTATAAGGCGGAAAGTGAAGCCGAGTATGACCGTATTTCCGGTGAGATGCAGGAAGTCAGCAACCAAATCGCAGCGTTGTCTGCGCAGTCGGCGGCTTCCGGCGGTGTGCCGTACAGCGGTACCTTTGTCTGGCCGACGCCGAGCTGCACGACGACATCAAGTGCATACGGCTATCGCGTGCATCCAATCTATGGCACGGTCAAGTTCCATGCTGGTGAGGATATCCCGGCAAGCTACGGCGCAGAGATTCTGGCAGCGGCATCCGGTACGGTGACTACCGCGGGCTGGGTTTCCGGTTACGGCAACTACACGGTTATCGACCATGGCGGCGGCACGATGACAGCTTACGGACATCAGTCCAGCATCATTGTCTCGGTTGGCCAGTACGTTGAGCAGGGACAGGTTATTGGCTATGTCGGTTCTACCGGCAACTCGACTGGCCCGCATCTGCACTTTGAGGTATATCAGAACGGCTCGACGGTTGACCCCAAGAGCTTCTTTAGCTTTACGTAATGCAATTATGAATCAAAGGGGAGAGCATCTGCTCTCCCTTTGTTGTTGGAGGGAATTGGATGTTAGGATCGCAGGAAAATAAGGTTTCTGTGGGAACGGCGTTATTTCTTTGTGTGACCACGGCGGCGGTATCGGTTTTGGGCTGTTTTGCGGCCATGGGCTGGCGTACGTCCGCGGTGGAGGATAAGCTGCGAGAAATTGACCGCATTGCGGCCGAGCAGTTTGTGGGCGACATGGATGAGGAAAAGGTCGCGGATTATGCGGCGGTTGGCTATGTAACCGGGTTGGATGACCAGTGGTCGACATACATACCGGCCGACCAGTATGAGGCTTATCGGTTAAGCGGCGAGGGAAAGGGCAGCGGTATCGGTGTGACAGTGATCATCGGAGCGGATAACGTGCGCGTGAGCTTAGTGTGTGATGACTCCCCCGCAGCGCAGGCCGGTATGCAAAAGGGGAATTATATCGTCGGTGCGGCGGGCCTGACCGTCGAGAAGGATGGCGCGGATGCTGTGGTGGATGCGATTCAAGGGGAGGAAGGCACTGAAGTCACTGTATCTTTCAGCAAAGAGAAGGGCGGCGCTGTGCAGGAGGCAACGATGCAGCGCGCGATCGTGACACAGAAGATGGCATGGGGCCAAATGCTGGATGGAAACATCGCCTATATTCGTATCGAAAATTTTCATGCCGGTGCCGCAGAACAGTTCCGGCAGGTGTTGGACGGACTGCTGGCAGACGGCGCACAGTCGCTGGTGCTGGATGTGCGGCATAACGGCGGCGGGCGCGTCAAAGAGATGAGCGAAATGCTCGATCCGCTGCTGCCAGAGGGTATAATCATGACGCTGCGCACCAAAAGCGGCAGCGAGACCGTGTATGAGTCGGATGCGGATAAGATCGACCAGCCGATTGCGGTTTTGGTGGACGATCAGAGCATTTCGGCAGCCGAATTTTTCGCTGCTGCCTTACAGGAATATGATAGAGCTACGCTTGTCGGTACGCACACCACGGGAAAAGGCCGTGCCCAGCAGACCTTTGCGCTATCCGACGGGTCGGCGCTCAACCTGTCGGTGGAAGAGTATTTTACTCCAAAGGGAAATAATCTGGCGGGCGTGGGCATCGCGCCTGATATCGAGGTTGCGCTGACCGATGCGCAGCTGGCGGACTTTTATTTCCTTTCTCCAGCGCAGGATCCGCAATTGCAAAAAGCGGTCGAAATTCTGGGATAAATCTGTGCCGTATCGGTCAAAATGTGCAAAAATACACTTGCTCGCTTGACAGTGCGGCGAATGTTACCGTATAATAAGGAGTACTGTACGGCGGCGCATGATGCCGCTGAACCTATGAAATAAGAAGGGTTTGCAATCATGGCGAAAGAAATCAAACTGACCCAGGAGAGCCTGGACGCTTATAAGGAAGAACTGGAATATTTGAAAACCACCCGTGCGGACGAGGTAGCCGAGCAGCTGAAAGAAGCGCGCTCGTTCGGTGACTTGTCCGAAAACGCGGAGTATGACGAGGCAAAGAACGAGCAGGGCAAGCTGTATTCCCGCATCGCGGAGCTGGAGGAAATCATCAAGCTGGCAGTCGTCGTAACCGGCGACACATACGCGGCCGATGAAATCTCTCCCGGCTGCCGGTTTGTGGTGAAGGACCTCGAGCTGGATGAGGAGGAGGAATACCACTTTGTCGGCTCGCAGGAGGCCGATCCGATGGAAGGCAAGATTTCGGATGAATCGCCCTTCGGAAAAGCGATGCTGGGCAAAAAGGTCGGCACGATTGTCGAGGTGGAAGCGCCAATTGGCGTGGTCAAGTATCAGGTAATGGATATTAAGAAATAAAAGAAGAAAGACGGGGAAACTATGGCAGAACAGCATCAGGCGCAGGAACAGCACGAGCAGACCGCAGAAGAGCTGCATGAGCTCAAGTGTATCCGCCGTGAAAAGCTGGCGGAACTGCAGGCGGCGGGCGCGGACCCGTATCAGCAGGTACGCTTTGAGCGTGATCATCACACGGTCG
>DXEF01000054.1 GCA_019115085.1 Candidatus Agathobaculum pullicola
ATCCAAATGGGGATTATCAACCAGTCCACGAAACAGCGCCTTGACGAGTTGGAGGAACGGAAAAAGGACATTGAACTGCATATCATTCAGGAGGAAATCAAGAAGCCGTTACTATCCCGTGAGGATGTGACATTCTGGATTTGCCGTTTCCGCAAACTGGATGTGAGCAAGCTGGACGAGCGCCGGAGGCTCATTGACAGCTTTGTAAACTCCGTGACCATCTTTGATGACCATATTTTGATTACCTTTAACTACAAAGAGGGCGAAACAAGGCTTGACTTTTCTGATATTGAAAGTTCGGATTTGAAATCGGTCGGGGGACCATGCTGAGTATCATTTTTTATGGTACTCAGCATTTTATTTTCATCGTTTTTGCAAGAAACCATCGTGCTGATAGCCCATATCAGCATGATGGTTTCTTTTTTCATATCCCATGTTTGTAGGTGAATGTTAGCGACCGTCAGCAATTTGCCAGCAAATTACCCTTGTCATCTAATCTCAGCAGAGTTTCAGCAAATTTTTTGGATATTTGGCAGCGTACCGCCCAAATAAATTCTATTCAAATAACAGAATAGTTTTGGCATGAACACCCATTCGTGACAATGTACAATATTGTTATTTTCTATCAAATGGAAACGAAGGAGAAAAACGTTACGCGCCGCCGAATGTGCATAAACCGGCTGATAGCGGGCATGATAACAGCAAACAAACGAAGGAGGTCAAATCCATGAATCACTCTCAATGTAACAAAGCGATCCGCTGCACTGTTTCTCAGTGTGCAAATCACTGTGACAGCGCGGAATACTGTGCACTGGACTGCATTACAGTAGGCACGCATGAGGCCAACCCGACAGTCGACCAGTGCACCGACTGTAAGTCCTTCCAGCGTAAATGCTGATGTGACAAAAGACGAGGAGGAGCCTGCTTCGAAAGGTGTCCTCCTCGTCTGCTTTTAAGTGTCAGTCGCATATTGACAGATTCCTGCCGAATAGATATACTAACACTGTAGGTTCCCTTTCCCGGAAGCGGTGCTGACGGGCAAGCATCTACGAAATTTATATGATCTGCTGTCAAAGATAAGGTCTGCGATGAAAGAACCGGAATGAGGTCATTTTGCGTCCTGCATCGTTTTGCAGGGCGCATTTTTGCAAAAAAGGAGAGATTTTATGCAAAAGCGCATTGCCATTTTGGGAATCGTCGTTTCCGACCGGGAGGCCAGCGCGGAGGTGAATCGTCTGCTGCATGAGTATGGCGAACACATTATTGGGCGCATGGGTATCCCGCGCGAGAGGTGTTCGATCATCACAGTCGTGATGGAGGGAGCTAATGATACCATCAATGCGCTGTCCGGCAAGCTCGGACGTTTAAAGAATGTGCAGGTCAAATCCATGATGGCGAAGTAAGGAGTAGAAAAGTATGAAACGATTTTTGGCAGGTTTGTTGGCGGTAGCGGCTTCGTTTTCGCTGCTTGCGGGCTGTGGGCAGCAGAACAATGCAGCAGACAGCCAGGAGCAGCAGACGCAGCAGTCTGCGGTGGAGCCGGGTTATGAAGAGGGGCTGACCACGCGTGTGGCTGCGCTCAAAGGCCCGACTGCAATGGGACTGGTATGCCTGATGAGCGAAAACGAGGGAGAGGACGCGCATTATTCGTTCGACCTGTGCACCTCGGGCGACGAGATTGTGCCGCTGATTGGCAAGGGGGAAGTGGATGTTGCCCTGATTCCGACCAATCTGGCCGCGACGCTCTATCAAAAGACCGAGGGCGGTGTGCAGGTGCTGGACGTTAACGCGGGCAACGTGCTGTATGTGGTTTCGCATGATGAGACTCTCACTGACCTCGGCGGACTGAAAGGCAAGACCGTTTATATGACCGGTAAGGGTACTTCGCCGGACTGGACGCTGCAATATCTACTCGGTAAAGCGGGCATGAGCGAGAGCGATTTGACCATCGAGTTTAAGGCTGAGGCGACCGAGGTGGTTTCCGCACTGGCGCAGGATGCGACCGCAGTTGGTATCTTGCCACAGCCGTTTGCTACGGTGGCAATGCTGCAGGATCAGGAGCTTTCGATGAATTTTCCGCTGGAGAACGCTTGGAAGGAATACAGCCCGGACGGCAGCGGTATTGCAACCGGCGTGACCGTGGTGCGCACAGAATTTGCCAAGGAGCATCCAGCAGCGGTTGCGCAGTTTGTGCAGGATCATCAGGCATCGGTCGCGGCGGCGGAGGAAAATCCGGCGGATGCGGCGGCGCTGGTTGAACAATACGGTATCGTCAAGGCGGCGGTCGCGCAGCAGGTGATTGAGCGCTTTAATCCTATGGTGGCAACGACCGGTGAGGATATGAAAACATGGGTTTCCGGTTATCTGGAAATGCTGTACGAGGTAGCGCCGGACGCGGTGGGAGGAAAGCTGCCCGATGAAGGCTTCTACTATCTGGGATAAACGCTGGGTTCGCTTTATTGCGGCAGCGGCGTTCTGGTTAGGGCTGTGGCAGGCGGTTGCGCTTGCCCTGCCCAAGCTGTTGTTTGCAGGCCCTGCACAAACTGTGCAGAGCCTGCTTTCTATGATTAGCACCGTGGATTTCTGGCTTTCGATAGGGTATTCCGTTGGGAAAATCGCCGGTGGCTTTGCACTGGCGTTTGCGCTGGGATGCCTGCTTGCAATTCTGGCGCATTGCGCGGCGCTTGCGCGTGTGCTGCTGGAGCCTGCGGTACAGATCATGAAAAGTGTGCCGGTGGCTTGCTTCGTCGTGGTGGCACTCATTTGGGTACGGTCGGCTTGGATCTCAGTTTTGACGGCGTTTTTTGTTGTGTTTCCCGTCGTGTACATCAATTTGCAGCAGGGCCTTGCTGATGTGGACGCAAAAATGCTGGAAATGGCGCATGTGTTTGGCCTGTCTGGCGGCAAGCGATTTCGCGCAGTATATCTTCCTGCGGTGGTGCCGTATTTGCTGGGCGCGTGTCGCGTTTCGGTTGGTATGTCGCTCAAGGCGGGGGTTGCGGGCGAAATCATCGGACTGCCTCGTTGGTCGATTGGGGAGCAGCTCTACCTATCCAAGCTGTACCTCAATACCGCTGATTTGTTCGCTTGGTCGCTGACCATTATTGCACTTAGTTTGCTGCTGGAAAAGCTGCTGGTGCGTGCCGCCGCGGCTTTACAGAAGAAATGGGGTGGCGCTGCATGATCGAATTTCGCGGGGTGAGCAAATCGTTTGACGGCAAGACGGTGTTGCGCGACCTCGACTGGTGCGTTGCGCCGGGAGAGCAGTGGCAGGTACGCGGCGCGTCCGGTATTGGCAAAACCACATTGCTGCGCCTGCTGATGGGACTGGAAACACCGGACAGGGGCTGCATCACAGGCAGGGAAGGGCTGCGGTTTCTGCCTGTGTTTCAGGAGGACCGCCTGGTCGAGCATTGGAGCGCAGTCGGCAATGTGTCGCTGGTGTGCGCGGATGCTGCGCGCGTGCGCACGCTCCTGCGCGCGTTGCTGCCCGATGATGCGCTTGACCAGCCGGTGCGGACGCTGTCCGGCGGGATGCGTCGCCGCGTCGCGTTGGCGCGCGCATTGGCTGCGGAAGGCGATGTGCTCGTGCTGGATGAGCCGTTTGCGGGTCTGGACGCGAAGACCGAGCGGCAGGCGGCGGAGGTTATTGCCGCCCATCGGGCAGGCAGGACGCTGGTTCTGGTATCGCACGGCAGCGAGGCGCTGCTGCAAGGCTTTCACACGCTGTCGCTGAACGAATGATAAGCAAGGCCGTCCTTTGTGGACGGCCTTGCTGCATATGGTTGCCAAAAAAGGACAAAGTATGATAAGATAGTCTGCGTAAAGGTTGTGATATAACATGCAAAAGGGAGAAGCGGCAAAGCTTAAGCTGCTGCTCAGCGGCATTTCTGCGCGACTGACCAAAAACCGGGATTTCTTTGTGCAGGCGGTCGGTGTCTTTACTTCAGGGAAGAAAAAGTTTGAAGCCAAGCTCACGCGCGACGGAGAGGATTACCGTTTGCGCTTTCAGGGCGCGGAACGCACGGTGAACACAGACAATTTCTGCGCGTTTTTTGTCGAACAGGCGGAGAAATTCGATGAAGCGGTATTGACTTATACCGAGCGTGGCTCGGTGGTAACGCTTTCGGTTACGTCGCGCGGCGTGCAGATGAAGCAGGCAGAGCGGCAGGCGACGGCGGAGGAGAAAGCGGCGGCTGCCAATCCTTTGCTTGATTCAGGGCGGCAATATCTTATCCGCGTCGACCACGCGGCAGCGCTGCTGCGCGAAATCGGTATTCTGACTGCGGATGGCAAGCTGAAAAACGACATGATCCGCAAGTACAACCAGATTGACCATTATGTGGAACTGGTCGCGCCCATGTTCGAGCAGGATGACAGCGAGGAAATCGTACTGCTGGACTGCGCCTGCGGCAAGTCTTATCTCAGCTTTGTCATGAACTATTATCTGCATGAGGTGCTGCGCCGTCGGTGCCGCGTGATCGGTGTGGACATCAATGCGCATGTCGTTGACGAGAGTCGTGCGATGGCTAAGCGTCTTGGATATCATAACATGGTGTTCCAGTGCGCCGATCTGCGCACCTATCAGCCGCCAAAGGGCGTGACAGCGGTGATTTCGCTGCACGCCTGTGATATTGCGACCGATTTGGCACTGGCCACGGCGATACGCGCTCGTGCGAAGTATATCGCGTGCGTGCCTTGCTGCCATAAGGAGCTGCTCGACCAGTATACGCTGCCGGGACTCGAGCCGCTGACCAAATTCGGTGTATTCAGAGCGCGGTTCAATGACGTGCTGACCGACAGCATGCGCGCACTCAAACTTGAAGCGGAGGGATATAAGGTATCGGTGGTAGAGTACATCTCGCCGCTCGATACGCCGAAAAATCTGCTCATTCGCGCGGTGCGCACCGGACGGGACAATCCGCGTGCCCGGAAAGAATACGACGTGGTGCGGCAGACGGTCGGTACGACCTCGGAGTTGGACCGGCGCTGCGCCGAAATGGATGCCGAGTTCTTTGTTACGGATGAAGATCTGATTTTGTAACACCAAGATTGCCTCTGAATAAACTGGTAATGAAGTCTCTTCAATCAATATTTGGAGGTAATCTACATGGCTGATAAAGTCTGCTGCCCCGGTCCGATCTGCGGCAGTAATAATAATAACGGCTCCGCCGGCGGTTTCCGCGAGGCGGTCTGCGTTCACACCAAAAAGGTTTACGATTCCTGCCGCAGCAAAGAGTGTCTGCGCGACATCCGCGTGTATCTGTGCCGTGATGCGCAGGAACTGCTTAATGCCGGCGGCATCGCTTCGGTTAAACCGCGCGCAGCTGAGCTGCTGTGTGTGAAGATCGACGTGGAACACGTTCAGTTTAAACGCGGATAGCGAGGTTACCACATTGTGGCAGACGATGGCGGTAGAAGCGGATAAATTTGCAAATGCAGATTACCGGGAGAGTTTGCGGTGACGCGTTCTGTTTTTGTGTAGACGATTTTGTCAATGACGGTTTTGAGCAGGCGGTTCTGCTCACGGGCGCTGGCGGCCTGCTCATAGGCATCGAGGACATGGCGCAGGCGGGGCGCAAAGGCTTGGCGGCGCTCGTTTTCGGTTTCCAGATGCTCCAGCTCGGCCTGCATTTCGCTCTGCTGACGGCAGAGCAAGGCGCGCTCGGCATCGAGCGCGTTTTTGCGCTCGAGGTACAGCGCGGGGGCATAGACTCCAGTCTCGACCAGCTCAAAAGCGCGGCTGATGCGCGCGTCCAGCTCGGACAGGCGTTTTTCCAGCAGACGAAGTGAAGCGCGCAGCGGCGCGGTGTCGTTCTGACAGGGAAGGGGGCTGTCGCCAGCAGAATAGCCGGTCAGCCAGAGGCGCAGCGTGTCAAGCACCATGCGCTCGATTTCGTCATAGCGGTGCGAAATGGTTGGGCAGGCCGAGCGGGAAATGCAGAAAATCAGTGGCTCGCGCGGGACGGTCTGCCGGTTGGAGACGCAGTTACGCTGCATTTTGCGCCCGCATGCGCCGCAGACGATCAGGCCGGTGAAGGCGTTTTTCTGCCCCTTTCCGGCAGGGACCGGGGGCGCGGGGTGGCTTGCAAGGATTTCTTGCGCGCGGTGCCAGTCCTCGCGTGAGACAAGAGCTTGGTGCCGCCCTTGGTATAACTGCACGTCTTTGGCAGTCAGACGAACGACCTTCAAACGGCCGTCGACCACCTCTTTGCGGGTTGGGCGGCGGGTACTGGTGGTGTAGCCCGCATAGTGCGGATTGCGCAGCAGAAGGGACACGCGGCGGTCGGTCCATGGATTGCGCGCGCCGGGAGGAGGGGGCATCAGTCGGTTGAGCCGCTTTTTGATTTGCGAGATGCACACATCTTCCTGTACGAACCAGTGAAATATGTTTTGTACGATGGGAGCGGTTTGTGGGTCGGGCGCAAGTGAGCCGCCCTTTTCGCCCTTGAGCTTGATTTTTTTGTAGCCGAAAGGCGGTTGTCCGGCGGTGTATTTGCCCTCGCGCCGCGCAGCTTGCACACCGGCGTTCAGACGGCGGCGGATGGTTTTGTATTCACGGCGGGACATAAAAAGCCCAAATTCAAAATACTCCTCGTCGTATTCGTTATTGGGGTCAAATGTTTTAAACGGTGTGATGATGCGCGTTTCCGAATATTTGAAGGCGCGTGCGACAATGCCTTGGTCAATGCTGTCGCCACGCGCCAGACGTTCGATTTCCATGACGATAACGCCGCGCCATTGTCCCGCTTCCACTTCTTGCAGCAGCCGCTGCATCTGTGGACGTGCGGCAATCGTATCGCCCGAAACGATCTCTTCATAAATCGCCCCGATCGGTAGCCCGCGTGCGTCGGCCAGTTCGGTGAGCGTGCGGCGGTGGCGGGCGAGTGTGTCGCCTTCGCCGCGCGCTTCCGCTTCGAGGTCTTGACGGGATTTACGCAGATAGATACAATATTGTGTGGACATGGAATCAGCTCCTTGCGGGGATTTACTAACATCCTATCGGCGGCGTGTGCAAAAAATGACATGCCAGAGCCTCGCGTTTGCATAGGATACGGCGAAGGAGGCGGTCTGCATGGCTGTTGCTGCGACCTATCACTATGCGCACGGTACGGTTTCCGTTTGCGACGACGCTTATCGTGAGATTTCGCTTGAAGAGCAAAAGCGCCGCGAAGAGCATATGTGGCGCGCGGCGTATGAAATTGTGCTGGATGCACAAAGCAAGCGGAAGAAACCGGAAAAATAAAACAGGAGCTGGAAAAGTTTTTTCCGCGTCAAAATCCGTCAAATTGGGTTTGTTCTTTTTGTTCAGTTTTTTCTCTTTTCATACTACATGTGGTGTGCTATAATGAGAACCTACACTAAATAGCATGAGTGAGGAAATAATAATGGTTAGAGTAATAAAAAAAGATAATACAAAAGAGGCATTTAACATTCAAAAAGTGGTGATTGCGGTCAATAAGTCCGCAAACCGTGTGCTGTATACGTTTACCGAGGAGGAGTTGCGGGCAATCTGCGACCATGTGGAGGGCTATATCCGCGACCACGGCATGAGCGAGGTACAGATTTGGCAGATGCACAATATTGTCGAGGCTGCGCTCGAAGCCGTGCGCCCCGAGGTCGCCAAGAGCTACCGCGACTATCGCAACTACAAGCAGGATTTTGTCGGCATGCTGGACAGCGTGTACAAAAAGAGCCAGTCGATTATGTACATCGGTGACAAGGAGAATTCCAACACGGACTCTGCGCTCGTATCCACCAAGCGCAGCCTGATTTTCAACCAGCTCAACAAGGAGCTGTATCAAAAGTTTTTCATGAACACCGAGGAGTTGCAGGCCTGCCGCGACGGCTATATCTATGTGCATGATATGTCCGCACGCCGCGACACGATGAACTGCTGCCTGTTTGATGTACAGCATGTACTAAAAGATGGCTTTGAAATGGGAAATCTGTGGTATAATGAACCTAAGACACTCAATGTTGCCTTTGATGTCATCGGTGATATCGTGCTGTCTGCGGCCAGTCAGCAGTACGGCGGCTTTACGGTGCCGTCGGTCGATCTGCTGCTCGAGCCGTACGCTGAGCGCAGCTACAAAATGCTGACCGAAAAGTACAGCCGTCTGGGTCTGGATGCCGAAACGGTTGAAAAAGAGGTTATGGCTGATATTCTCAACGACTTTGAGCAAGGCTTCCAGGGCTGGGAGTACAAGTTTAACACGGTTGCGTCCAGCCGCGGCGACTATCCGTTCATCACTATGACCATGGGCACCGGTACAGGTCGCTTCGCAAAGCTCGCCTCCATCACGATGCTGAATGTGCGCCGCAAGGGGCAGGGCAAGAAAGGCCAGAAGAAGCCCGTGCTGTTCCCCAAGATTGTGTTCCTGTATGATGAAAACCTGCACGGACCGGGCAAGGAACTTGAGGACGTTTTTGAGGCGGGCATCGAGTGCTCGTCCAAGGCGATGTATCCGGACTGGCTCAGCCTCACCGGTGAGGGCTATGTGCCTTCGATGTACAAAAAATACGGAGAAATCATCAGTCCGATGGGCTGCCGTGCGTTTCTGTCTCCGTGGTATGAGCGCGGCGGGATGAAGCCCGCGGACGAGGAGGACAAGCCGGTCTTTATCGGTCGGTGGAACATCGGCGCGGTGTCGCTGCACCTGCCGATGATTTATGCCAAGGCGCAGCAGGAAAACCGTGATTTCCACGAGGTGCTCGACTATTACCTCGAACTGATTCGCCGCCTGCACATTCGCACCTATGCGTATCTTGGTGAGATGCGCGCGTCCACCAATCCGCTGGCGTATTGCGAGGGCGGCTTCTACGGCGGCCATCTCAAGCCGTCGGACAAGATTAAGCCCATTATGAAAACCGCGACCGCGTCGTTCGGCATCACAGCGCTTAATGAATTGCAAGAGCTGTATAACGGAAAGTCGCTCGTTGAGGACGGGCAGTTTGCAATCGATACGCTCGAATACATCAACCAGAAGGTCAGCCAATTTAAGGAAGAGGACGGCAATCTGTACGCCATCTACGGCACGCCCGCGGAAAGTCTGTGCGGTTTGCAGGTTGAGCAGTTCCGCCGCAAGTACGGCATCGTTGAGGGTGTATCCGACCGCCCATATGTTTCCAATAGCTTCCACTGCCATGTTACCGAGGACCTGACTCCCATTGAAAAGCAGGATTTGGAAGGACGGTTCTGGAATTTGTGCAACGGCGGCAAGATTCAGTATGTCAAGTACCCCATCGACTACAATCTGGAGGCCATTCGGTCGCTGGTGCGTCGCGCGATGCGCAGGGGCTTTTACGAAGGCGTCAATCTGTCTTTGTCGTACTGCGATGACTGCGGCCATGAGGAGCTGTCAATGGACGTTTGTCCCAAGTGTGGCAGCCGCAATCTGACCAAGATTGACCGCATGAACGGCTATCTGTCCTACTCGCGCGTCAAGGGCGACACGCGTCTGAACGATGCTAAGATGGCAGAAATCGCAGAAAGGAAAAGCATGTGATGCGCTATCACAACATAACCAAAGACGATATGCTCAACGGGGAGGGACTGCGCGTCGTGCTGTGGGTAGCCGGCTGCGGACATGCCTGTCCGGGTTGTCATAATCCCGTGACATGGGATGCGCACGGCGGCCTGCCTTTTGACAGCGACGCGGAGGACGAGCTGTTTGCGGAGCTTGGCAAGGATTATGTATCGGGTGTGACACTGTCGGGTGGCGACCCGCTGTTTCCAGCCAACCGTGCAGATGTGGGCGTGTTGTGCGCCCGGATTCGGCAGCGCTTTCCGGGCAAGACCATCTGGCTGTATACCGGCTATCTATGGGAGGAAATTCAGGATCTACCATTGCTGGAAAACGTGGATGTGGTCGTGGACGGACGGTTTATACAGGCGCAGGCAGATTCCCAACTGCATTGGCGCGGCAGCGCCAACCAGCGGGTAATCGATGTTAGGCGCACCCGTGCATCAAATAAAGTTGTTTTGGTGTAGGAGTATGGATAAGGAAGGCGAAAATATCATGCAAAAGGTTGCAAAATTTTACAAGGTATCGGAACAGCAGTTTCTCACGGATTGGTGCAATGCAACGGGCAGCAGCGTAAGCGAGGCAAAAGCGGTCTATCAGAAGATTCGTTTGCCGCGCCGGGCGACAGTCGGCTCCGCGGGATATGACTTTTTCGCACCTGAAGCGTTTTCGCTTATTCCGCATGAAACCATCTTGATTCCGACAGGCATCCGTGCTGAAATTGCGGACGGATGGGTGCTGCAGCTCTATCCGCGTTCCGGACTGGGATTTAAATACAGCCTACAAATGGACAATACGGTTGGCATTATTGACAGTGACTACTTCAATGCCAAAAATGAGGGCCATATTTTTATCAAGATGACTAACCAGAACCGTCAGGGCAAAAATCTTGCGGTCGCTGCGGGCGATGGCTTTGCGCAGGGTATCTTCTTGCCCTTTGGCATTACGGAGGATGATGATGCAGACGGATGCCGTGAGGGCGGCTTCGGCAGCACAACAAAATAAGGAAAAGATAGGATAGGGGAGGCTTTTATGAAAAAAACACATCTGTTACGGATTGGAAAAACCGCTGGCTGTGTCGCTTTGGCAGGCTGTTTGCTGTTCGGCAGCACAGCTCCTGCATATGCGGTATCTCCGCTATATGGCATGGATGCAGTCGTGCGCGCTGCGCGTGCGGCAGAGCCGGGCGAATATTTGTATACGCAGCTCAACGAAAACGAGAAGGCGGTTTATAATGCCATTATCGACCAAATTGAAGAGCTGACTCGCAGCGATACGGATCCGTCGGGTGTGCAGGTGACCATTCCCAAAGATTCCGGGTATTCACTGACAGGTAAACCGGTTTTTGCTGTGTTTCGTGACCATCCCGAATTTTTCTGGGTGGACAGTTCAAAGCTGGTCTGGGCGGAAGGAAATCCTAAAATAGATACGGATGGCAATGAAGTCTATGTGCTGTCTTGCAAAAACCCCGGCGAATCCTTTTTCTATGATGGGTTTACCACAGAGAATTTGCAGGATTATCGGGATAGGCTGAACGATAAAGTTGATGAGATCAAGCAAAATGTTCCTTCTACAGCGCTTGATGAGCTTGCAGTGCTCAAGTATCTCAACGATTGGATGGCACAAAATAATGTGTATAATGCACAGGGGCTTGGCGCTGACAATTTTTCCCGTTGTGCGGCCAGCGGTCTTTTGAGCGATAACAACGCAGACACCACAGAAGATGACCCGGTTTGCTATGGTTATGCGACAGCCATGAAAGTGCTGCTCGATGCTTTTGGCATGGAAAATGCCTACATCGAGGGCTGGGCTTATAATACCAATAATCAGCCCAACGGTGAGCAGCATGCGTGGAATTATGTAAAACTCGACGATGGTAGTGGACAGAAACAATGGTATGCGCTTGACCCGACTTGGGATGATCCCAGCGTTTCTACGCTTCCGGCGCGTCAGGTTTATTTCCTTGTTGGCACGAACACAGAGACCGAAAAGAATCTACCGGGTTTTGAGATCTTTGGGAAAAACCATGATTCCTCGACTGCAAAGTCTCCGGCCTATAAGGAACATAAATTTACATATCCGACGTTGGCTACCGATGCACGCGACCCCAGTGCAAGCGGCGATGTGATGCTGTACAAAGGCGATGGAAGCACCGCGGCATACGGTACGTTGGATGCGGCCATGCAGAATGCCGAATCGGGCGATAAAGTGATTTTGCAAAATGCTGTGCAGGTGGACAGTACCATCACGCTGAAAGATGGTGTTACGCTTGAGCTTAATGGTTAGACTGGCAGCAACGTTTCCTCGCCTTGTGCAATCATGGGAACGGCATCGCCGGTTTTTCGTATCGAGGCGGGAGATTCGGCTTCGATCATTAATTCAGGACGGTTTACGGCTGTAAAGCTGAGTGGCAGCGATACAAAGGTGGTTGAAAACAATGGCTCTTTGACACTGGGAGGCAATGTGCAGTTTGCCAGCACTACATCGCCGATAGGCGGCTCTTCCATTATTGCGGGCAACACGCCGCTCAAGGCGCCTCATGTGCGCTATGTTGCCAGCGGAAAATTTGCAACCGCTTATCTGGTTGCCGAGCCGGCAGCACCGGCAGCGGGCAGCTTTGCCGCGCAGGATGGCAACACCGTACAGGATTTGCTGGACGGACTGCTGCAGCCCTCCGTGCAGATACAGTATTATGTTAACAGCAGCAATCTTACGAATGTCCCTGCCGGAGAATACAGCCTGAACTGGCAACTGAAGCAGTCGCCCAATGGCGGCAGCGCAATCCAGCCCACTGACCTGCTGGAAAACGGCACCTATCTCTTGGAAGCAGAGGCGTTTGACTATACCATTCCGTATGAGGTAGAAGTCAGCGGTTTGACGGTCGCACCGCAGGAAATCGATTCGGTGTCTTTGAGCGGTCTGGACGCGCCGATTGCCGGACAGGCGTTGGACACCACGATAGTGGTGGAAACAGCCGGCGTTGGGGCTTCGGGCGTGAGTTGGGAGCCGGATGGCAGCGGTGCGGCAATGTTTGGCACAGTCTATACCGCAGCGCTGACCCTGACGGCAGAATCTGGCTATGCTTTTGCTTCGGATGTTTCGATCAAAGTCAATGGGCAGTCGGCGCAGGTCAATGCGCAGCCGGACGGCACGCTGTCCGTGCGCATTGCGTTCCCCTCGACTGCTTCTCAGACCATTCATCTGCAATCCGTCACAGCACCTGCACCTATTTCCGCAGCCAATGGCACGGCGCTGGACGCTTTGCCGCTGCCTTCTCAGGTCGATATTGTGACCGACGATGGGCAGACCCGTAAGGCCGATGTTGTATGGGCACGTGTTCCGACCGACGGAACCAGTTATCAGCCGGAGTTATCCACCGAACAAACCTTCCGCTTGCAAGGGATGGTCATACTGCCGGGCGATGTGGAAGCGGGCGATATTCCGCTCACGGTTAAGATTGATGTGACCGTTGTCGCGGCACCTGCAGTGGCGCAGACCGCTGCGCCTATGGCACAGCCTGCCTCCGGACGGTATGAAACAAATCAGACAGTAGTATTGACATCTGCAACTCCTGATGCCGTCATCTATTACACGCTTGACGGCAGTGAGCCGTCTGCGGAAACCGGCATCCAGTATACCGCGCCAATCGAAGTCAACGGCGTTGCAGGACAATCGGTGAAAACACGCATCAGAGCAATTGCGGTTGCGGCGGGGCTTCTGGACAGCGCGGTAATGGAGATGGATTATGAAATTGCTCTGGCCGAATCTGAGGGTGGGGGTTCTACCGGTGGCACGTCTTCGGATGACAATGGTTCCTCTACCGGCGGAACATCTTCGGATGATAATAGTTCCTCTACCGGCGGCACGTCTTCGGGCGGCAGTAGTTCTTCCTCCGGTAGTTCCACTTCTGGCAATAGAACGGAAACCGTAACCCATCCGGACGGCTCGACCACCACTACGGTTACGAAAACGGATGGCTCTACAACCGAGACAACCAAGCATCCGGATGGATCGAAGTCAGTTGTAGAGACCAAGAAGGATGGCACTACGACAACAACCGAAACCGATGCGGCGGGAAATAAGACCGAGACTGTGCAGACCCCTTCCGGTGAGACGACGACTACGGTGGTTAACAAGGATGGATCTGGCTCTGTGATGGTTACGAAAGCGGATGGTCAGACATCAGGCAAAGTCACCCTGACCGGCAATGGTACTACGGATGCGGTGCAAAACGGTGGCATGATTGCGTTGCCTATGACTTCGGTTTCGACGACTGCGGACCGTGGGATCGCGCCTGTCGTGACGGTGGATCTTCCGGATAACAACGCAATCAAGGTGGAGATTCCTGTCAAGAATGTAACGACGGGGACAGTAGCGGTTCTTGTTAAGAGCGACGGCAGCGAACAGGTGATAATGCAGTCGCGGCTTACAGAAAACGGCATTGCGGTTACCATAAAGGATGGCGATACCGTCCGGATTGTGGATAATACCAAGCGATATACAGATGTGCCCACAAGCCATTGGGGTGCGGATGCGATTAACTATACGACCAGCCGGGAAATTTTCTCTGGTATCGGAGCGACAACCTTTGCCCCGGAGGCGACGATGAATCGCGCCATGATTGTTACGGTTTTGGCGCGTCTGGACGGTGTGGATACATCGGTTGGTGCAAACTGGTATGATGCAGGTCGTCAGTGGGCCATGCAGAACGGCATTTCGGATGGTTCTGACATGCAGTCACCCTTGACACGGGAACAACTGGCGGCTATGCTGTATCGCTATGCGGGCAGCCCGGCTACTACCGGCACGCTGGATGCGTATGTCGACAGCGCACAGGTCAGCGCGTATGCGCGGCAGGCGATGATTTGGGCGGTACAGAAGGGGCTGCTGACCGGCACAACAAGTACTACTCTGGAACCGCAGGGGCAGGCGACACGTGTGCAGGTTGCAGCAATTTTGCAGCGATTTGTCCAGTCTATGGTATAACCGTCAAGCAATAAATGTCCTGTATGAAAAAATGTCGAACTCCCGATGGGTTTTACCCATCGGGAGTTTTTGCGTATTAAAATTGGCCACTGAAAAACCGGAAAATATTTTTCGCAGGGGCATGGAAACAAGGTGTTTGCTGCATAGTTGTCTGAACAGCACATATGAGTTATTCCGATGAATAGAATTCTTTTGAATTACTGTATCAAGAATGTTTTGCCATGAGTCACCATTTTGCGGCACATTGCTTATACTGATGACAGGAGCGTGATGCGCAATGTTTTGTCGAGGTCAGGTCATCGGTCTGGTTTGTCTGTGTCTGGGCGTGGGCCTGCTGCTGGGCGGACTGCTCTCGCTGTGCCTGCCGGTTTGGCTGCTTGCGCTGGCGCTGATTGCAGCAGGGTGGTTCCTGCTTCAGTGTTGATGGGAGGTAGACGCTATGATGAAGGTTGTTGTATGGAAGAGCCCGAAATATCTGCGAGGCATTTTGAGCAAGCTGTTTCATATCACCTGAGCGTAAACGGCTGCAAAATGTATATGCGTGGGAGATGGGCGGTATGGCAAAAGGCTGTGCCGTCCATTTTTCTATCTGGAAAATCCAAATTTGCAAATTGTTCATAATTGAACGATTGACAGTGTTCACTATTTTGCGTATGATGATATCAGAACCATTTGGAAAAAGGAGGAAGGCGGCATGATATGGTGGGAGGAACGCTTCCTATTAGAGGCGGCAAAAATGGAAAAGCTGTATTGGAGCTGTGTCAAAGAAGCGGCAAGAGAATATCACCTGACACCCAATGAAATTTCTGTGCTGCTGTTCCTGCAGCGCTATGCGCCAAAATGGGATACTGCAACCGATATGGTGCAGGAGATTGGTATGTCTAAGGCATTGGTTGCGCGCAGTGTGGATTGCCTGTACCGGCGCGGTTTGGTAGAGGGTGAGCGCGACGGCCATGACAGGCGCGTCGTGCATTTACGGCTATGCGGAGAAGGAGTTACGATTGCACAGCAATTACATCAGAGCGGTTGCCGTGTGTCGGAGCGGCTTCGTCGAGATGTGACGGAGGAAGAGGTGCAGACAGTGCAAGATATTATGGACAAGATGCAGCGCAATCTGGATGAAATGATTAGAGATATGGAAGGCAAGGTGAAATCATATGATGGAACCAGATAAAGATTCTAAAACACCAAAGCGGCCGTTGATTTTTTATTATGCGCTGACACTGTTGGTATTGATGCTGCTCAATTGGCTGTTGGTGCCGATGCTGGCGCAGCGACAGGTCATCGAGGTGGGCTATAATAAGTTTGTGTCCATGCTGGATGACGGCAAGGTGCAGACGGTAGCCTACGAACCATCGGAGAGCCAGATTGTATTTGAGGCAACCGATGAGAACGGTAAGACCGGCATCTACAAGACCGGTATTTTTCCCGATTCAGACTTATACAGCCGATTGGATAAGGCAGATGTGAATTTTGCGGCCGAGATACCGACACAGACTTCACCGATGCTGAGTATTCTGCTCAGCTATGCGTTGCCGATTATTCTTATCATTGTGGGCGGTCAGTGGCTGAGTAAAAAAATGATGAAGAGCATGGGCGGCAACGCGATGAGCTTCGGCAAGTCGGGAGCGAAAATCTATGCGGAAACCGAAACCGGCAAGACCTTTGCAGATGTAGCCGGACAGGATGAGGCTAAAGAAGCGCTGACCGAAATTGTGGATTTCCTGCACAACCCGAGCAAATATGCTTCTATCGGCGCGAAGTTGCCCAAGGGCGCGCTGCTGGTTGGCCCTCCGGGCACCGGTAAGACGCTGCTGGCAAAGGCGGTTGCCGGTGAGGCACATGTTCCGTTTTTCTCGATTTCCGGCTCGGAATTTGTCGAGATGTTCGTCGGTATGGGTGCGGCAAAGGTGCGCGATCTATTCAAGCAGGCAAGCGAAAAAGCGCCGTGTATTGTATTCATCGATGAGATTGACACCATTGGTAAAAAGCGCGACGGCGGCGGCATGGGCGGTAACGATGAACGCGAGCAGACGCTCAATCAGCTGCTGACCGAGATGGACGGCTTTGACGGCACCAAGGGGGTAGTCATTCTGGCGGCAACCAACCGTCCGGAATCGCTCGACCCCGCGCTGCTGCGTCCCGGTCGGTTTGACCGGCGTATTCCGGTGCAGTTGCCCGATTTGCAGGGCCGCATGGCTATTTTGAAAGTGCATGCCAAGGACGTTCATATGTCCGGAAACATTGACTTCAATGCAATTGCACGTGCAACCTCCGGTGCATCCGGCGCGGATTTGGCAAACATCATCAACGAAGCGGCGCTGCGTGCAGTGCGGCTGGGACGCAGCGCAGTAGAGCAGGCTGATTTGGAGGAGAGCGTAGAGACGGTTATCGCGGGTGCACAGCGTAAGAATGCGGTCCTGAGCGCGAAGGAAAAGGAAATTGTGGCTTATCATGAAATCGGACATGCGTTGGTGGCGGCTAAGCAGTCGGATTCGGCGCCGGTGACGAAAATTACAATTATACCGCGAACCTCGGGTGCGCTGGGCTACACCATGCAGGTGGATGAGGGTGAGCATTATTTGATGACACGCGAGGAACTGCTGAACAAGGTAACCACCCTGACCGGCGGGCGCGCAGCGGAGGAACTGATTTTCGGTTCGGTCACCACCGGCGCATCCAATGATATCGAGCAGGCGACCAAACTGACGCGGTCGATGATCACGCGGTACGGCATGAGCCGTCGGTTTGATATGGTGGCGCTGGAAACGGTGACTAACCAGTATCTGTCTGGCGATACCTCGCTGGCCTGTTCGGCGCAGACCGCAGCGCAGATCGACGAGGAAGTCGTGCAGACCGTGAAAACCGCGCACGAAAAGGCGGTTGAAATTTTGCGGGAGAATATGGAGGCGCTGCACCGTCTGGCGCATCATCTGCTTGAAAAGGAAACGATTACGGGCGAGGAGTTTATGGATTTGTTGAGCAAGACAGAGAATGGGTAAAATGGAGGCGGCTCTGATGAAAAACAAACCTGGAAGCATTCCGTGGATTTTGATTGGATTGTTTTTGTTGGTTATGGGCCTGTATTTTCTCGTTCATCCGCAGGAAACGTTGATGTCGGTGGCTTGGTTGTTTGGATTGACCATGCTGGTTTCCAGTGCGGCAGACTTGGTGGTTTATGCCGCGCGCAAATGGGTGTATGGGCTTTCCAGCTGGTTTCTGGAGGATGGCATCATTGATGTGTTGCTCGGTGTTGTGTTTTTGTGTAATGGCTGGCTGGCGGTTGAGATACTGCCGTACGTGCTGGCTGTGTGGGCGGTTGGTTCCGGCGTTGTCAGATGTGCGGGTGCGCTGGTTTACCGCAGAGGCGGGATGCCGTTTTGGGGTGTGCAGCTTGGCGTAGGCGCAGTCGTGCTGCTGTTTGGTGCAGCGATTTTAATGCACCCGATGATTGCAGTAGTAGCAATCTCGGTGGTAATTGCGATTGTGCTGATTGCGCAGAGCCTGATGGCACTGATGCGCGGTTTGTTCGCATCGTTTCCTAACCAACGATCCGCGGATGGATTGACAAAAAGAGAGGGACGTTTACGTCCCTCTCTTTTTGCGTCCGAACAGGCGATTCAGGAGAGCAGAGCAGCGGCACCAAAGAAAACTTGAGAAAAGTAATAGACGATACCGTCTATAATGACTAAGGTGGCAAGAAAGGACGGAAAGCAAAAAGACCTAAAAGAAGCGACAGGAGCACAGCCGGAAAGCGATTTTGCAGGCAGAGCTCAATGAATTCGGTACATACGAGTATGCGCAGGCGACTGTTGAAAATATCTGTGCGTGGCACAACATTTCCAAGGGAATGTGCATCACTATTATTCCGGTAAGGACGACCTGTTTTTGCTGTGCGTGGGGATACGTTTGGAAAACTGTCCGAATTTGTGGCGCAAAATGAGTATCCACTGAAGGACCATTCCGCGCTGGAGAGTTTGACGGCATATTACCAGTGCCGGGAGCAGTTTTTTGCCGCGCATCCAAGGAGACGAAAGGTGTTTGAAAGCGCGATGCTGCATCCGCCTGCGCATTTGGAAAGCAGACTGCGCGAGTTGCGTGCTCCGGTTTGGCAGCGCAACCGGCAGTTTTGGCAAAGCGTGGTTCGGCAGTATCCACTGCGCGACGGATTGAAAGAAGAGCAGGTAATGCGATATCTGGTAAGCATTGACTATGCGTTTCAGACCATTTTGGAGCAGCATAACGAAGCGGGCAACGTGAAGGATGTTCATGATATTCTGCAAATTGCGTCCGAGATTTTGGATATGCTGCTGTTCGGCGTGATGCAGACGAAAAAGGGGGAACAGATATGAGAAAGCTGGTGGCCTTTGGTCTAATGGAGATGCTGTTGCTCGGCAGTGCAGCGGCTGCGGATTGGCCGTTGTGGGCCGTTGATGCACAGACTTGGCGATAGAACAGGGAATCAGCGAGTCTTTTTTGTCTGCACCGTCGATGGAATTGACGCGAGGACAGACTGTGCAGATGTTATATGAAGTGTCGGGAAGTCCGATGGTTTCCGAAGAATTGCCGTTTGTGGATGTGAGCGGTGTATATGCGGATGCGGTGACATGGGCCGTTGGACAGGGATATGTGCAAGGCACCGGCGATGGGAAATTTCGTCCGCCGGCATCAGTGACGCGGCAGGAGTTTGCCGCAATGCTGTACCGACCGGCAGGAAAACCCACGGTATCTGGTCAGGAGTTGCATTACTTTTTCGATTGGTCGGAAATCACATAGTGGGCACAGGATTCCATGCTTTGGTGTGTGCAGCAGGGATTGCTGCAAGGAAAGTCGCAAGACCGGCTGGTGCCAACCGCGCCCATATGGGAGATATCCTACAATGCACCTTTTCCTATATGCCATACCGCAGTGGAGATTATCCGGCAGGCTTTCGGGGGGAGACAGTAGATCGTCTGCATGCGCTGGTTGCACTGGCACGCGAAAACCTGACACAGACATCGGTTAGTATTCGCATTACCGATCCGTTGCTGACGGTGGACGATATGAATAACGCTTTGCAGCAGGTGGGCGGCGGCTACCTGTTGTGTCAGCTCAATCGCGACGGCACGGCCGTAACCTTCGCGCCGCAGAATAATATGACCAGAGAGGCGTGTTTGGCGCGGTTGGTAGAGATTGACCGTTTGGCGGACGAGCTGCTTGCAAGCTGCATCAGCGACGATATGACAGCATGTGAAAAGGCGTTGCGATTTATACTGCCATCACAGACCGAGTGCAATATAACCGGCTCTACTATACCGATTTGTGGTCTATGCTGTATGATTCGCAGACGGCATATGGCGCGTTACCCGATAATCTGGCTATCTGCGGCGGCTATGCGCAGGCCATACAGGTATTGTTTGAAAAAGCAGGGATTCCCGACGGTGCAAGGGCGGATGCGGTCGGAGAACCACATGTGGAATATTGCGCAGATTGATGGGGAATGGGCGTATCACGACGCGACAAGCGACCGGGGGATGTCCAAATTTGGATTTGTGCATTTCGGCGTGTCGGCGGATGAGATGCAGGACTATGTGTGGGACAGGGAGTATGTGAAGCGGTTGACAGACTGCTGGTAAGAACAGAATTGGGGTATGTACGGCGATTGACCGTATAGATTAAAAAAAGCGATATGCTTCGTGGGGGAGCATATCGCTTTTTGTTAATGATGAAGACGCTATAGTGCACAAGTCGTATTGGGCGGCTGCATCGGCAAAAAAAGTGTAACCTGTAAACCGGGGGTAGTATTGCTGAACAGCGTGCTGCCGCCGTGCGCCTGCACGATTTGCTGCACCAGCGTCAACCCCAGTCCGTGAGTGGGCAGTGTCTCTCGGTTTCCATGCTGTAGACGTGCCAACACGTCGGGGGGAAGACCAGTGCCGTTATCTGCGACAACGATGCGCCATACGGTTTGTTCGGCGGTCAGGCACAGGTGTACCTGTACAGCAGCACTGTTGTGTGTGCTGCAGTTGCGCAGCAAATTTTCGACCGCACGCCGTAGCAGATGTTCGTCGCCCTGCACAACAAGCGCATTGCATGCAGGTGGGATATCCACTGCAAGCGAGACTTGTGCGTCATCCAGTCCATTGAGCCATTCGGCAGCCGCGTCCCGCAGCATTTTGGCCGGAGAAAATGGCTGGAAGCGCAACGGCTGCATTGCATATGCCAGCTTGGAGGTGAGGTTAAGGTCGCTGATGAGGCGGCTGATGCGCTGACTTTGCAGTCGGATACGTTCGGCACGCTGGCGCACCTCTTCTGGCAATCGGGTATCGCTTTCCAATTGTGCGGCGTTGCCCTGTACCAGTGACAGCGGTGTACGGATGTCGTGCGATATGCCGGCAATCCACTCGGTGCGGGTGCGATCGCGGCGGTTGAGAAGTGCCTGCTGCCGCAGCAAATGGTAGGAGGTTCGGTTGAGTCCAGCCGCCAGTTGGCTCAATACGCCTTTTTCGCTCAGCTTGACTGCCTCGCCGCAGGCAAGCGCTGCGATACCGGACGCAATGGGGGAGGCGGAACGATACATACGCCAGCCAAGGAATAGTGCCAGCAAAAGTGCAGCTATCAGATTGATGGTGAGCACGAGCGGCATCAGTCGGAACAATAATTCAAGCTGTGCTGTCGGCATCACGATATTGTATTTCCACTCGCTGCCCGGTGTACTGGCCAGGACCAGCAAGCCATCTGCATCCGACCAGGTGTGCACTGGATAATCTTCCAGATACCAACGGGAAAAGCTGGAAACATCGCCCGCGGAATAGGCTCTCGGCAGTGTTTCGGGCATACGGTCTTGCCAGACAACCGTTCCGGCATCGTCCAGCAGCATTGCCCAGACGAAGTTCTCGTCCAACAACGTCTGTGCTTCGGCGGAAATCGAGCAGCTGCCGTCCGGCTGACGGGCGATGCCACTTGCGATTTGTTCAATATAGTTGGTTGATGTTGGCTGTATCTCGGCGCTGCTCAGAATGAAATATATCAATACAAACAGATTCAGCAGCAGCAAAAAGATACCCACGCCAATTGCCGCTGCCGTAAAGTAGAACAGGATACGCCCTAATCCCTTCATCGCGCCTCCTCCTTCGCCAGCCGATAGCCCAGCCCGCGCACAGTCAGCAGCCAGCGGGGCACGGACGGTGTATCCTCGATTTTTTCCCGCAGCCGTCGGATATGAACCATCAGCGTGTTTTCGTAACCGAAGCTGCCGTCTTCCCAGACGGCGTTGCAAAGCGCGTCAATGGTTACAATATTGCCACGGTTTGCTGCTAATTTGCGCAGCAGGGCGTATTCCTTGGCGGTGAGGGAGACAGTCTGCCCGTCGCGTGTGACTGTGCCGCTGCCCCAGTCCACAACAGTTTCCCCCATGCGCAGTACATTGGAGTTTTCCTGTAAGCGGGTAGCGTAGGCGCGCCGCAGTACGGCTTGCAGCCGCAAGACCAGTTCCTGCGGCAAAAAGGGTTTGACAATATAGTCATCTGCGCCTAGCCCCAACCCGTGCAGCCGGTCCTCGTCCGCATCCCGCGCGGACAGGAATAAAATGGGTACGTCGCGTTCGTGCCGCAGCGTACGCATAAGGGAGAAACCGTCTCCGTCCGGCAGCATGACGTCCAGCAATACAGCGTCCGGGGCAAAAGCAGTGAACTGTTCGCGCGCCGCCGCACAGCTTTGCACGGTGCGCACTGTACGAAATCCCGCTTGGGTCAGCATTTCGGCGATCATATCGCATAGGGCTGTTTCATCATCAACCACCAGTATTTTACAGTCGTAAAGTGTTTCCATAGTAATCACCATGCTTATCATACCACAGTAAAACACCTTTCGACGAAAATGTAAGGTAAAAGTAAGGCAGAATTCATCGGCCTGTAAGGCAGAGCGTGCAAACTATGGGATGAAAGGAAGTGCTTTTCGATGAATTACCTGATTGAAACACGGGGGCTTTGCAAGCAATATGGTTCGGCCATGCGTGTCAAAAACCTGCATATGGCAGTGCCGGAGGGTGCAATTTATGGCTTTCTCGGTCCGAACGGCGCGGGGAAGTCCACAACGCTCAAAATGCTGTTGGGGCTGGTGCATCCGACGGACGGGGAAATTACGGTATTCGGTCGCGCGATGAACGCCAAAAACCGACTGGAGATTTTGCGGAATACAGGTTCGCTGATTGAGTCGCCGTCCTGTTATGGTCACTTGACAGGAGCGGAAAACTTACGTATTTTGCAGATGCTGCGCCGCGTACCGGAACGCGCGATTGAACAAGCGCTGGCGCTGGTGCGGCTGGACGGACAAAGGGACAAAAAAGTTGCGCAGTATTCGCTGGGGATGAAGCAGCGGCTGGGGTTGGCGGCGGCACTGCTGACGCATCCGCGCCTGCTGATTCTCGATGAGCCGACCAACGGACTGGACCCGGCGGGCATTCAGGAAATGCGCGAACTGATTTGCGATTTACCGCGACAGTTTGGCATGACAGTGGTGGTATCCAGCCATCTGCTGAGCGAAATCGACCAGATGGCCACCCATGTCGGTATCATTGCGGATGGTGCGCTGGTTTATCAGGACACGATTGAACGGCTGCATGAAAAAAGCGAGCACCATCTCGCGCTGCGCACCAACCGGGATGATGCAGCGATGGAGGTGCTTGCAAAAAACGGTATTGCGTGCGAAGCGCGCGACGGCTTGCTGCTCCTGCCACCGCTGGAGGACGAGGCTGCGGCGCACTGTGTCCGGCTGCTGACCGCGGCGCAGATTGGCGTCATACGGCTGGAAGAACGGCGCAAAAATCTGGAGGATATTTTCCTGGACTTGACAGAGGGGGCGAACAGTCTGTGAAAGTGCTTGCATTGGAGTTTTACAAATGCCGCCGCAGGTGGGTTTGGCTTGCACCATTGGTTATGCTTGCAGTGCAGCTTGCATGGGGGCTGTGGTCGTTCCGGAATATGAGCGAGACCGAGCTGCAGGAGGGCTGGTGCAATATCCTGTACACCTTTCCGCTGCTCAATGCCATGATGACGCCGATTGTCGCGGCGATGGTGGCCTCTCGCATTGCAGATATCGAGCACAAGGGGCAGACGCTCAAGCTACTTGAGACAGTGCAGACAGCAGGCAGCCTGTTCTGCGCTAAATTTCTGTGTTCGGTATGTTATATGGCGGCTTATTTGCTGATGCAAACCGCAGTGATGGTTATATTCGGTGTGCTGCATGGGTTTGTAGGACCGCTGCCGACAGTAGAAATCGCGCTGTACTTTGTCGCAGTGCTGCTTGTCACAACCGTTCTGGTGCTGTTTCAGCTGATTCTGTCGCTGTTGATTCCCAATCAGATGATCGGGATGATTTTCGGGCTAATTGGCTCATTTGCCGGACTGTTTTCCCTGTTCTTTCCGACCGCCGTGCAGAAATTCCTTCCGTGGGGATACTATGGTGTGCTGCATGTGGCAGCGATGGATTGGAACGAGCAGACCCGTGTCACCCACTATTACTTTACTTCGTTTGATATGCGGTCACTGTGTGTGGCCGCGGTATTTCTGGTCGTGCTGTACTGCATTGGCCGACGGCTGTTTGTGCGGAAGGAGGTTTGAGCGATGCTGTTTTGGTCAATTCGTGCAGAACTGCTGAAATTGCGCCGTTCGTGCATCTGGATAGCAGCATTGGTGCTGCCGCTGCTATCCGCAGTGTTTGGAACGCTCAATTATCTGGGCAACATTGCAATTTTACAGAATGCGTGGTATTCGCTTTGGACGCAGCATGCGTTGTTTTACTGCACGCTGTTTGCACCTGCACTTGTGGGAATCTACTGCGCCTATCTGTGCCGGTTGGAGCATCTGCACGGCAACTGGAATATGGTGATGACGCAGCCGATTCCGGTGCATACCGTTGTACTGAGCAAGCTGGTCGTTGTATCGCTGCTCAGTGCACTGACGCAGCTGTTGATTGGTGCGTTGTTTGTCATCGGCGGGCTTGTTGCAGGTCTAACCGCGCCGTTGCCCGCGGCGCTGCCGCTGTGGCTGCTGCGCGGTTGGTGGAGCTTGACCGTACAGTCTGCGCTGCTGCTTGCCGTGGCGCTGGTCATTCGCTCGTTTGCCGTGCCGGTAGGTGTAGGGCTACTGGGTGGCTTTTGCGGTATTGCGGCGGTGGTGAAGGGTTATGGGGTATACTTTCCGTTTTCACTGCTGCCGTTGTCCATGTGCTCGCACCACCCGACCGAGCCGATGCAATGCAGCGGTGCAGCGTTTGCAGCCAGCTCCTGCGTTTTTGTTCTGGTGGGCTACTTCTTTTGCGTATATTGGCTGCGGATGCGTGATGTAAAAACTGGCTGACGGTTTTGGGCACGGTCTTAGGTACCTTACCCTTATAGCATATCCTGACTGCAAAGCAGCTCAAACTGGTTGCGGTCAACACGAAGCAAGCCGTCTTTTTGCATTTTACTTAGTTCGTTGGAGAGCGCGCTGCGGTCGACGTTCAGGTAATCTGCAAGCTGCTGGCGGTTAAATGGAATGGTGAAACTGCGGCTGCCGCAGCACGTCGATTGAAACGAAAGATAGGATAGCAGCCGACCGCGAATGGATTTGGATGCGGTATGAAAAATTTTGCGCGACAAATTCAGGTTTTTACGTGCGGAAAGGAAGAGAAGGTTGCGTATCAGTCTGCTATGGTGTGAGCAGGCCTGCGGACAGGTTTGCAGCACTCGACCAACATTGAGCAGCAGCACCTCGGCAGATTCCGCTGCGACCGCATCCACCATCAGCGGTTCGCCGGTACAGGCATAGGTTTCTGCAAAAATCTGACCGGGAATCACATGATCCAGTACGGTGGTGTTGCCCCAGAAATCGTCGTTTTGAATCAAAATGCTGCCCGTCAGCACAAGACCAAGCTCGTTGACGGTATCGCCGGCATGGAAAACGCATTCGCCTTTGCTGAACTTTCGTCGTTCTGCACCCAAACAGAGCAGCATTTCTTTCGCCTCGTCCGGCTGTATGCCGTGAAACAGTGCGCTTTTCGATAAAGTAGCGGTATACAAAAAACATTCCTCCAGTGTTGTTATAACAACATACTTATTGTCATGAGTATAGTATACTTCGCTTGTAACGTCAACAACCGTATAGATCATATAATCTGTGGTACATGTGGAGGAAATGAACGATGGAACAGAAAATGTTTTGTTATCAGTGTCAGGAAACCGCAGGCTGCACCGGCTGCACAATGTCGGGCGTATGCGGAAAAAAACCGGATGTCGCTGCGATGCAGGATTTGCTGGTGTATGTGACCAAGGGTCTTGCCGCGGTGACCACCGCGCTGCGCAAGCAGGGCGAGGAAATTGCGCCGGAAATCAATCACCGGATTACGCTTAACCTGTTTATCACGATTACAAATGCAAATTTTGACAAAGACGCAATTGTGGCGTGCATCCGTGAGACGTTGGAGGTCAAGCGGGAGCTGCTGAGCCGTGTGGCGCAGCCGGAACAGCTTCCGGCAGCTGCACACTGGACAGCGGATGAAGCGGATTTTGCAGCCAAAGCCGCAACGGTTGGCGTGCTTGCCACACAGGATGAGGACATTCGCTCGCTGCGCGAGCTGATTACCTACGGTCTCAAGGGCCTGTCGGCGTACTCCAAGCACGCGAACGCGCTGCTGCAGGACGACGGAGAGGTAGACGCATTCTTACAACGCGCCTTGGCAGCAACCTTGGATGACAGCCTGTCGGTGGACGCGCTGGTAGCGCTGGCAATGGAAACCGGTAAATACGGCGTGCAGGGCATGGCACTGCTGGACAAGGCAAATACCGAAGCCTATGGCAATCCGGAAATCACACGGGTGAACATCGGTGTCGGTACTCGTCCGGGCATTCTGGTATCCGGTCATGATCTGCGCGATCTGGAAATGCTGCTGGAACAGACCGCGGACACGGGCGTGGATGTATATACGCACTCCGAGATGCTGCCCGCACACTATTATCCGGCATTTAAGAAATATCCGCACTTTATCGGCAATTACGGCAACGCATGGTGGAAGCAGAAAGAGGAGTTTGCGTCTTTTAACGGCCCGATTCTGATGACCACCAACTGCATCGTGCAGCCGGCGGCAAGCTATCAGGATAGACTGTACACCACGGGCGCAGCAGGTTATCCGGGATGTAAGCATATTCCGGGCGGTGTAGGGGAGAACAAGGATTTTTCTGCACTCATTGAGCATGCCAAGCGTTGCGCACCGCCGGAGGAGATCGAGCACGGTGAAATCGTTGGTGGCTTTGCGCATGCACAAGTGCTTGCACTGGCAGACAAAATTGTGGAGGCAGTTAAGAGCGGCGCAATCCGTAAATTTGTGGTGATGGCAGGATGTGATGGCCGCGCGAAGTCCCGCAGCTACTATACGGACTTTGCCAAGGCATTGCCGAATGATGCGGTAATTCTGACCGCTGGCTGCGCCAAGTATAAGTATAACAAGCTGGATCTGGGCGATATCGG
>DXEF01000055.1 GCA_019115085.1 Candidatus Agathobaculum pullicola
AGGATATGGCCCCCTCTCGTCAAGTTGTTTGTAGCAACTCAACTTTAACCGATGAGGCCATATCCTTCATCCTTTTTTATTCAACTGTCCAACATGTATTGTACTCCTACAGGAAAACTTGCCCGGACAGCTTGAAAAGAACTTGAGGGACCGCGTACAATCTGTTATAATAACCCTATTGCGATAAGCGCTTTTCTGAAATATAAAGAGGTTGCGCGCGTAAAAGCGGCAAAAGGAGATGCAGAGATATATGAAATTAGGTATCGTTGGACTTCCGAACGTGGGAAAGTCCACACTGTTTAACGCGATTACACAGGCGGGCGCGGAAAGCGCAAACTATCCGTTTTGCACCATCGACCCCAACGTGGGCATGGTTACCGTTCCGGATGAGCGTTTGCAGCCGCTGACCGAGCTGTATCACGCCAAGAAAACGACGCCCGCGGTGGTGGAGTTTGTGGATATTGCGGGCCTTGTGCGCGGTGCGAGCAAGGGTGAGGGATTGGGCAATAAGTTCCTGTCCCATATCCGTGAGGTAGACGCAATCGTGCATGTGGTGCGCTGCTTTGAAAATGAGAATATCGTGCATGTGGAAGGCTCGGTTGACCCGGCGCGCGATATCGAAACCATCAATCTGGAGCTGATTCTGGCAGATATCGAGCATCTGGAGCGTCGCCTGGAGCGCACACGCAAGGCGGCCAAGGCAGATAAAAAGCTGCTGGCGGATGTAGAGATGCTCGAAAAGCTGAAGGCCCATCTGGAGGAAGGCAAGACTGCCCGCACATTTGAGGGCTTTGCCGATGATGAGGATGTGCAGCGCGTTATCAAAGAGAGCGATCTGCTGTCCGCAAAAAAGGTGATTTATGCCGCTAATATGGACGAGGCGGGCTTCACCGGAGACAAAACCGAAAATGAGCGTCTGGCTGCTGTGCAGAAAATCGCGGAAGCAGAAGGCGCAATGGTACTGCCGATTTGCGCAAAGCTGGAAGAGGATATTGCGGGCATGGACGCGGAGGAAAAAGAGATGTTCCTCTCCGAACTGGGCTTGCATGAATCCGGTCTGGATCGCCTGATCAAGGTATGTTACGACCTGCTCGGTCTGATGAGCTACCTGACCGCGGGCGAACAGGAGGTGCGCGCGTGGACGATTGAGAAGGGCACTAAGGCACCGCAGGCGGCAGGCAAAATTCACTCGGATTTTGAGCGCGGCTTTATTCGCGCCGAGGTAATTCAGTATAAGGACCTGATTGAACTGGGCTCGCTGGCGGCCGCGCGGGAAAAAGGCTTGGTCCGCTCGGAGGGCAAGGAATATGTGATGCAGGACGGCGATGTGGTCCTCTTCCGCTTTAATGTATAATAAAAGAATAACCTTTGAAAAGCACCGTTTTAAGCGGTGCTTTTTGCTGCTTGCGGGATCAAATCAGGCATGCTTTATTTTACCGAATTGTTATTGCTTATCACACTATTGCAGTATATAATAAGAACGGCGAATCATGTCGAAGGGCTGTGGATATGCTGGTTTTTGTTTTTTTCGGTAAATTGTATGATGTTTCGCATATCTGCATATATAAATAGCGGAAAAGAGGAAGAACAAGTTGAGCATCCTGACAAACAAACAGAAGGAAGGAACGCATGTGGCCAAGCACACCGCGCAGACGGTTGCTTCCAAAACAGGTAAAAAGCAAAAGCGTGTGCCGCTGGCTGCAAAAATTACGGGCGGTATTGCCGTGCTGCTGCTGGCGGTGCTGTGCAGCTTTACCTATGTTTATCCGAACATTTTTCCCGGCGTAACGGTCGGATCTATTCCAGTCGGCGGAATGACGCAGGGCGCGGCGACCAAGCAGGTCTCCGGGAAAAGCAAGCCACTTTATCAAGACGCCAAGCTGTCGCTGACTATTTTTGACACGACGTATGATATCCCGGTGAGCGATGTCCTGCAAAGCGTGGATGAGGAGCAGTCGGTCAAAAACGCCTATGCCGTGGGCCGTACAGGCAATCCGTTTGCCCGTATGTGGGATGTAGCGAAAGCGCTTGTCGGTATGAACGAAGCGCAGATTGCCGCGCAGGTTGATGAGGATGGACTGACCGAGGCGCTGGAAGAAATCTCTTCCAAGGCGCTGACCGAGCCGGTCGAACCGACGTGGGAAATCGGTACGAACACGATGACAATTCACGCGGGTAAGCCGGGCGTAAAGTTCGATACGGATGCAGTGCGGTCGCTGCTGGAGGACAAAATCCGCCTGATGGATTTTGAGCCGTATGAGGTTTCGACCGAGCTGACCGATACACCTGCGATTGATATTGACAAGATTGCCGAAGCGGTAATCGGCGACCCGGTCAGTGCGACGGTCAGTAAGGAAGATGGAAAGACCATCATTCCGGAAAAAGTCGGCGTGCAGTTTGATGTGGAAGAGGCAAGAAGCATCATCGGAGATGGCTCGGCAGCGAGTTACACCATCCCGGTTGCGACAACGGCAGTTAAGGTGACGGCGGAGGATCTCAAGACCAAGCTGTTCACGGATACGCTGGCGCAGACCTCTACCTGGTTGGATGAAAGCAATACGCCCCGAACCAACAATGTCCGGCTGGCGTCGGCGGCTATCAACGGTACAATCCTCAATCCGGGGGACGAATTTTCGTATAATAACGTTGTGGGTGAGCGCACAGAGGCGCGCGGCTATAAACCCGCAGGCGCGTATTCGGGCGGTAAAATCATCGAAGAATTCGGAGGCGGCGTATGTCAGCCTTCTTCAACCCTGTATATGGCGGTGCTGCGTGCGGATTTGGAGGTCACCGAGCGGCATAATCATTCCTTTACCGTGGCCTATACCCCGCTCGGGGAGGACGCTACGGTGGATTACGGCAATTTAGACTTCCGCTTTAAGAATAACACAGACTATCCCGTCAAGGTTCTGGCTGAGCAGACGGGCGGCAAGATGATCATGACCATTGTGGGCACCAAGACCAGCGACAAAACGGTAGATACCCGCACCGAGGTATTGGAAACCTATACGCCGCAGACGATTGAGAAAAAAGACAGCTCCATGATGGCGGGACAGACCCGTGTCGATATCACACCGATTACCGGCTACGCTACGCGGACCTATCAGGTGATTACGGAAAACGGAAAAACGACCGAGGTGCTGGCCAATAAGTCCACCTATGTCAAGCGGGATAAGGTCGTGTATGTCGGCACCAAGCAGCCGGCGCCCACCACGCCGCAAACGCCGGCACCTACCACGCCGCAAACGCCAGAGACAGAAGGGGCGTCAACCACCGAAACGCCATCGGATGGAGCGTCGGCGACGGCCGGGGAGTCCGGTACGGACGGGGGCACTTCCACAGAAACAGCAGGCGACCAGACGCAGGCTGATTCATAATATCAAATAAATTAATGGTAGGAGGATAACGGATGAGACAAGAGTTCACCGCGCAGACGCGAAAGGAAATTAAGAAGGCCTGTAAGGGGCGGGTGATGAACAACCTGGGGCGCTGTATCGGCATCAACTTTTTGTATATGGTGCCGTTTGCCCTGTTGGTTCTGTTGATGTATCTGGTGTTGTTTGGCCGGGTATTTGCCATGGCAATGGCCGGATACACCGATGAATATATGCTGGGTATGGCTCTGGCGCGGGGCATGAATACCGTCTGGCTGGTGTTGTTTCTGATGATTCTGATCAGCGGACCGCTGACATTGGGTATCATGCGGTTTTATCTTGCCTTGCAGCGTGGAGAGGAGCCGGGCGTGAGCACCCTATTTAAGCCTTTTACCTCGCTGCGCGCACTCTGGGCGGGCATCAAGATGGAGTTCTGCCTGACCTTCCGTTCGGCCCTTTGGATGATTGGACCGACTGTTGTGTACATGATACTGGCCGTTTCCATGGCATTGAGTATGGCGATGAGAGGATCTGCGGGCAATGTATCGGGCGTAATGACGGTCCTGAACATCCTGTACTTCATCGCGCTGATTCCGATTGAGATTAAAGTGATGACCTACAGCGCAGGCTGGGTGTTGGTGTGTGATGATGAGACGCGCGGTGTATGGGATGCGACGCGTGAAGCATCTGCCGCGTTCAAGGGACAGTTTGGCAAGCTGTTTGTGTTTTTGCTTAGCTTTGTCGGCTGGTACATTCTGCTGATGGGCGTAATCTATCTGTGTGGCGGTCTTGGGGCTGCCGGCTTGATACTGGTCAAGGGCAGCACGGGTATTGCGATTATGGTAACGGCGCTCATCGCGGCAGTCTGTGTGGCAGTGTTGCTGGGGGCATTCCTCAACGCCTATGTGATGACCTCGTTTTTCGGCATGTATGCGCACCTTTCCGCACCGGTTGCGGGACCGCAGGACACACCTTTTACCGGATCATGGCCGGGGCAGGGTGGCGACGGCACACCCCAATAAAGCCTAATTGATATAGAAACGGCGGGTTTTCCCGCCGTTTCGCGTGCTTGACAGCGCAAAGGCGCAATGTTATAATGAAACCATCATATCGGCTGAAACGCAATGAAGAGGAAAGTACGCGGCGAGGTACGGCAAAGCGAGTCCCGGACGGTGTAAGCGGGATGCAGAAGGCGCGGCGGAAAATGGCCTCGGAGCACCGTACCGACTGGCGGCAATCCCGCCATAGGCTGCGGCGGGGGATTCCCGTTATTGAATCGGGGTATGGCAGTACCCGCTAAGGCGCGCCGCCGTGAGGGGCGCGTAAAGCAAGGTGGTAACACGGAAGCGTTTCGCTCTCGTCCTTGGATGAAGTTCATTCGGGGAGGAGGGCTTTTTCATTTCTTCGTAAGAATGCGTATGAAAACGGATAAAATTTCGCAAACCTATGATAAAGGAGAAGAATCAGATGGACAAGAAACCTTACTATATCTCAACGGCGATTGCTTATACCTCGGCAAAGCCGCATATCGGCAACACCTATGAAATCGTGTTGGCCGATGCAATCGCGCGCTACAAGCGCCTGACCGGCTATGATGTCTACTTCCAGACCGGTACGGACGAGCATGGCCAGAAGATTCAAGAGAAGGCTGAGGCCGCGGGTATTACGCCGCAGCAGCATGTGGACCAGGTTGCGGCAGAAGTCAAGCGCATCTGGGATATGATGAACACCACCTACGATAAGTTTGTGCGCACGACTGACCCGATGCACGAGAAGAAGGTACAGAAAATCTTCAAAAAGCTATATGATCAGGGCGATATCTACAAGGGCAGCTACAAAGGAAAGTATTGTAAGCCCTGCGAGTCCTTCTGGACCTAGAGCCAGCTCAAGGATGGCTGCTGTCCGGACTGCGGCCGCCCGGTCGTGGATGCGCAGGAAGAAGCCTACTTTTTCCGCATGAGCAAGTATGCCGACCGCCTGATGCAGCACATCGAGGAGCATCCGGAGTTCATCCAGCCGGAGAGCCGAAAGAATGAGATGGTCAATAACTTCCTCAAGCCCGGCCTACAGGACCTGTGCGTGTCGCGCACCTCGTTCTCGTGGGGCATCCCGGTCGACTTTGACCCCGGCCATGTTGTTTACGTCTGGCTGGACGCGCTGACCAACTATATCACCTTCTGCGGCTATGACCCGGACGGCAACCATGATGAGCACTACAAGCGCTTCTGGCCGGCGGATGTGCATCTGATTGGCAAGGATATCATCCGTTTCCACACGATCTACTGGCCGATCTTTCTGATGGCGCTCGGCGAGCCGCTGCCCAAGCAGGTATTCGGCCATCCGTGGCTGCTCGTGGGCGAGGGCAAGATGTCCAAGTCGCTTGGCAATGTGATTTACGCGGACGATCTGGTGCGTCTGTTCGGTGTGGACGCGGTGCGCTATTATGTGCTGCATGAGATGCCGTTTGCCAATGACGGCGTGATTTCCTATGAGCTGATTTGTGAGCGCATCAATTCCGAGCTGGCCAACGTGCTGGGAAATCTGGTCAACCGCACGATTGCCATGACCAAAAAGTATTTCGACGGCGTGGTGCCTGCCCCGGCAGATGCCGAGCCGGTGGATGACGAGCTGAAGGCGGTTGCGCTCGGCCTGCCCGCAGCGGTTGAGAAGCGCATGGCGGATTTGCACGTTGCGGATGCCATCGACGAGGTGTTTACGCTGCTGCGTCGCTCGAACAAGTATATCGATGAGACCATGCCGTGGGCGCTGGCCAAGGACGAAGACAAGAAGGGCCGTCTCGGTACGGTGCTGTATAACCTCTTGGAGTCCATCCGCTTTGCGGCAACCATGCTGCGTCCCTATCTGCCCGACACCGCGGATAAGATCTTCGCGCAGCTGGGCACCGAGGACAAGGGCGTGGAGAGCCTTCAGGCCTTTGGCGGCATGGCCGCAGGCGCACCGGTGGGCGAAGCGTCCATCTTGTTCGAGCGCATCGATATTCCGAAGAAGATGGCCGAAATCGAGGAGGAGAAGATGGCGCAGCAGCAGGTGGAAAAGCCGGCTGTCACCTTCCTGCCGGATATTCCGTTTGACGACTTCTGCAAGGTTGATATGACCGTGTGTAAGGTGATTGCCTGCGAGAACGTCAAGAAGAGCGAGAAACTGCTGAAATTCCAGCTGGACGACGGTTCGGGCACGCCGCGTCAGATTCTGTCGGGTATTGCCAAGTACTACAAGGCGGAGGACCTCGTCGGCAAGACGGTTGTCGCCGTGACCAACCTGCCGCCGCGCAAGATGATGGGACAGGAGTCTAACGGTATGCTGCTGTCCGCTGAAAAGGACGGCAAACTCACTCTGCTTATGCTGGATGATGCGATTGAAGCCGGCGCAAAGCTGTGCTAAAATGAAAGAGCGAAAGGGGCTGCGGTCTGACGCAGCCCCTTTTCCAGACAAGAAGGACGTGATGAGATGCGGTATGAGCATATCCCGATGGCGTTCATTTTGTGCTTCTGTGCGATGGTATTTATTCTGATCGGCTGCTGGGCGGCCATGCGGCACGACCCGATGCACTTCTGGGTGGGCAGCACGGTGCCGCCCGAGGCCATCCGCGATATCCCGGCCTACAACCGCTCCTGCGCGCGGCTGTGGTGGGGGTACGGCGCGGCGTGGGTGCTCACGGCCGTGTGCGCGTTGTTTTACGCGGGTGTCGCGGGCGTACTGACGATGGTCATTGCGGTCGGCGGCCTGCCGGTGCTCATCGTGATTTACGGCCGAATCTACAAAAAATACAAACGATAATGGGTGCGTTTGCGCCGGAAATGAGGGAAACAAATGCGGGCACTGATTCAGCGTGTGTCACATGCGTCGGTTACAATCGACGGCGCGGTGCACGGGCAGATTGGGCAGGGCTTTCTTGTCCTGCTCGGTATAACGGATGGAGATACGGTGGAGGACGCGGTTTATCTGGCGGATAAAACGGTCAAACTTCGCGTGTTTACCGATGAAAACGACAAGATGAACCGGTCGCTTCACGATGTCGGCGGTGGGATCTTAGTCGTGTCGCAGTTTACGCTGTATGGCGACTGCAAAAAAGGCAATCGCCCGAGTTTTATCGCGGCGGCGCGGCCGGAAACGGCGATTCCGCTGTATGAAGCATTTATCGCGCGCTGCCGCGAGAGCGGCCTGCCGGTCGAGACCGGCGAGTTTGGCGCGGATATGAAGGTTGACCTGCTCAACGATGGTCCGGTTACATTGTGGATGGACACCGCACAGATGCGGTGACGGAAAGGAGAATTTCACTTATGAAAATTATGCAGCTTTGCGTTGGTGCAGTAGCGACCAATTGCTACATTGTTTATGATGAAAACAGCCATGAAGCGGCGGTGATCGATCCGGGTGACAATGCCTCTTCGATTCTGCACGCGATTGCGGAGGAAAAACTGACGGTCAAGTATGTGCTGCTGACGCACGCGCATTTCGACCATATTCTTGCCGCACATGAAGTGATGGAAAAGACCGGGGCAAAATATGTCGTACCGGAGGGCGACCTGTGGCTGCTCAAGCATGAGAATATGCGTCCGTTCCGTGCACTGGCGCGCGGCTATGTGGAGGACACGCCGGATATTGTGGCAACCGAGGGCACGCAGGTCACCTTTGGTAACCTGACCGCGTCCTATATGAACACGCCGGGACATACGCCCGGCTCGTCGGTCATCCAGATTGAGGACTGTCTGTTCACGGGTGACACACTGTTTCGTCATGAGTGCGGACGCTGCGACCTCGAGGGCGGCGATTTCGGCCAGATGCTGCACTCGCTCAAGCGTCTGCACGACTTAGAGGGCGACTATAAGGTGCTGCCCGGACATGAGGGTCTGTCCACACTGTCCGAGGAGCGCGTGGCCAACTCCTATATGCTGCAGGCGGTCGGCAAGTGATGCTTTATACCATGGAGGGCCATACGCTCAAGCATGCAGTGGAGGAAATGCTGTTTCATCTGCTGCCAACCATTACGCTGACGCATGCAGACACCATCGGTAAGGGCGAGCAGGACTGGTGCCGCAGTATCCTGGCCGAAGCGGACGGGCAGGCGCAGGCCAGAGCAATCGTCAGCCTGAACGGTACGGTGCGCGAAAGCGAGAGACGCGCATCGGTTGAAGGGTTGCAGCCGCTCGATTATAAGCGCACGGTTACCGAACTGGTGAAAACGACCGTGTATGACGCGGTTGTGCCCGCGCTGACCGAGCCGCCGGTCTGGGGCAGTCTGACCGGTGTGCGTCCGGCCAAGCTCGCCCGCGGCCTGATTGAGCGCGGCATGAGCCGCGGTGAGGCGGCGGCATACCTGCGGGAGCATTTCCATGTTGCCCCCGACCGCACCGCGCTGACCATACGCGCGGCGGCAACGGCGATGGAGCTGGACCGCGCCATCGGGCCGGATGATATTTCGCTCTATGTCGGTATTCCGTTTTGCCCTTCGCGGTGCTATTACTGCTCGTTTGTGTCCGCCATAATCGCGCAGTCCGGTCAGTTGATTGAGCCATATCTGGATACCCTGTGCCGCGAGGTGGAAGAAACCGCCGCGCTGGTGCGCGAGGCAGGCAAACGGGTGCAGAGCGTATATATCGGCGGCGGCACGCCGACGACGCTGGATGCAGCACAGCTAGCACGTTTGCTCGCGGTACTGGAAAAAAACTTTGATTTTTCGCATCTGCGTGAATATACTGTGGAAGCGG
>DXEF01000056.1 GCA_019115085.1 Candidatus Agathobaculum pullicola
AACCCGGACTTCAACGCTCGCCTGCGCGACTGCATCGCCAAGGCCAAGGCCAATAACATGCCCAACGACAACATCAAGCGCACGCTGGATAAGTATTCGGGCGCAAACGGCCAGGTCAACTACGAGGCCAACAACTACGAGGGCTACGGCGTCGGCGGCGTTGCGGTCGTTGTCGAGACCCTGACCGACAATAAAAACCGCACGGTTGCGGACGTGCGCCACCTGTTTGACAAGTACGGCGCGGGCCTGGGCGCGACGAACTGCGTTTCCTGGCAGTTTGACAAGAAGGGCGTTATCATCATGGAGCGCGGCGAGCTGGACGAGGACACCGTGATGATGCAGGCGCTCGACGCGGGCGCGGAGGACTTCCAGTCGGGCGAAGAGACTTTCGAGATTTACACCGCGCCGGAGGATTTTTCGGCGGTGCGCGAGGCGCTCGAGACGCTGGGCTACTCCTTTGTCGAGGCCGAGGTCGAAATGGTGCCGCAAAACTATATCTCTCTGGAAAAGGAAGAGGATATGGCCCAGATGCGCAAGCTGCTTGACAATCTGGAGGACAACGATGATGTACAGGCGGTCTGGCACAACTGGGAGAACGAAGCGGATTACGAGGGATAACCTGCCGCTTGGACGGAATTGGATCAAAACACAGCCGTATATGCCCTATATGGGGGATACGACTGTGTTTTTTTCAAAAGAAGGCAAAAAAACCCATTGCGATTGGCTGTAAAGTATGTCATGATAAAAGTAAATACTATGCCCAAAGGCGGAAAAGAGGCTGCATAATGAATATCGGAACGATAGGAACGGGCAACATCGTGACATGGGTGATGAGCGAAGCTGTGCGCGCGCAGGGCGTGACGTATGAGGCGGTTTATTCGCGCTGGGAAGAGACAGGGCGTGCGCTTGCGGAGCGGTTCGGCGTGCAAAAGGTGTATACCGCGCTGGATGACATGCTGGCAGACCCCGCGGTTGACTGGGTCTATGTTGCCTCTCCCAATAGCCTGCACTATGCGCAGACCAAAAAAGCGCTCGAAAGCGGCAAGCATGTTATCTGCGAAAAGCCCTTTGCGCCCACCCGTGCGCAGGCGGAGGAGCTGGCCGCGCTGGCGGCGGAGAAAGATCTGTTTTTGTTCGAGGGCATCACGACGCTGTTTCTGCCGCATTTTGCGTACATCCGCGAGAAACTGCCCGAAATCGGGCCGGTGCGGCAGGTATCGTGCACCTTTTGCCAGTATTCGAGCAAATACGACGCACTGAAGGCTGGAGAGACGCCCAACGTGTTCAATCCTGCCTTTGCGGGCGGCGCGCTCATGGATATCAACCTGTATAACCTGTATTTTGTGTACGGCCTGTTCGGTATGCCGGAAAAGCTGACCTACCATGCGCGGCGACATGAGAACGGTATCGACCTTGGCGGCACCGCAGTGCTGGAATATCCGGGCTTTATCGCTCAGTGTACAGGCGCAAAGGACTGCAAAGGCGAAAACGGTGCGCATATCATAGGAGAAAAGGGGTTCATCCGCGTAGAGGACCCGGTCAGCATGTGTACTCGCGTCACGGTCGTGACCGATGCCGGCGAGCAGATGTTTGACGAGCAGCAGGGCGAAACCGCGTGGTACTGGGAGATGCAGGGCATCGCGGGGATGGTCGCGGCGGGCGACCGTGCAGGCTGTCGCCGTCGGATGGAGAAAACCATAGAAATGGCGGAGTTGCTGGAGCGCGCGCGACAAAGCGCGGGTATTATTTTCCTGGGCAACGCATGACCGTGTCGGCTGTTTGCTTTTGAGATAAAAGGAGGACATCACAGTGGCGGATTTTGTATCGCATCATCTGTTTGGAGAGCAGTCGCAGAGCGTATTTCCCGCGCCGGTGCAGGAGCTGACGCGCAAGCATCCAGAGAGCTTCCGGTGGGGGTGTCAGGGGCCGGACCCGCTGTTTTACCGCAAGATACTGCTGGGCAGTCCGCTGCACAAACTGGGCAACCGCATGCACTCGGAAAAGACCGATGAGCTGTTCGCGGCGCTTGCGCGCGGCGTGCATTGTCTGACCGGCGCGGCACAGGAGACTGCGGCGGCGTATTTCTACGGCTTTATCTGCCATTATGCGCTGGACAGCCAGATTCACCCTTATGTGTACTGCCGGCAGGAGCAGATCTGCGGCGCGGAGCCTAAGCTCAACGCTTCGGCCGTGCATTGCCAGATTGAGAGCGATATCGATTGTCTGGTGTACGAGCGAGCGTACCACGCGCCGGTGACCAACTTCAAGCCGGCGGGCTTTTATGCGCTTCCCCCGGAGGAAAAGGCCGTGCTGGCGGTGCTGCTGCATGCGGTGCTGGAAAATGTGTATGGTGAGGATGTACCCGTGCGCGACCTGCGGCGTTCGTTTGACGAAATGCTTTCGTGGGAGAAGTTCTTCTATGCCGATAAGCGCCGCACCTACCGCACAGCACAGCGGCTGGAGCGGCTGGCAGGGCGGGGTGCGATCCTGACCGGTCATATGAAGGTGGAGCGTCCGGCATGGGACGCACTCAACGAGCAGCACGCGCCTTGGCACAACCTGTGGAGGCCGGAAGAAACGCGCACGGATTCCGTGCCTGAGCTGTTCGGGCTGGCGCGCATCGGCGCAGCAGCGATGGCAGGGCAGTATGCCGCGCAGTTCGACTCAGGATTGCAGCTGTGCTGCCATTTCAAGCAGCCGTTCGACAACGGCAGTCCGAAAAAGCTCGTCGATGAAGGAGCACTGCTCTGATTTGGTCGGCTATGCCGCGCCGGGAACGGGAAAAGCAGAAAACAAAACGCAGTTTCGCACAAACAGAAAAGCCCGGCCAAGCCGGGCTTTTTATGATTGCTGTTGATTTTGCTCCACTTGTTCATACAGATTTACAAATAGCATGATATAAATTAATCATATATTTAGCAATACTTAATATTGACAAGATAAAAATAAAATGTTAGTATAATATCAACAAACGCGTTTGGTGAAGTTTTGAAAAAAGAAAGCAAATCCACCAAGTATAGCGCCTGTTTCTTCAAAGTATAACGGAAACCAAAACCGTACACCGCCAAATGCGCGCAGTTTCCCATAGGTTGCTCGGCTTTAGAGCGATCCGTTCCGGATCGCTGGATTGCTTGCGGCAGCAGTGATTGGACTATTCCATGCTGTCTTATAGGGTAAATGCACATTCAATTGTGCGGGCAGTAGTGCATATAGGATATATATAGTAACATTGTTTATTTCTTCATTTCTTTTCATTTCTTTTCATCTTATACGGGAAATCCCACTCAGGACAACACTCTTGGGTGGGATTTCTCGTTTTGGCGGCAAATGTGTTAGCGGCAGCTACTTTTTTGCCTGTCATTTGCGATATGAGGCAGAATGTGGTACAATAAATAGAAATTTCGCCGGAGGAGGGCATGTCGGACGTGCAGCGCGTACTATACTATCTCATTGCGGTCAGCGTGATAGGCGCGGCCGTCTGCATTTATGACAAACTTGCCGCGCGCAGCGGCTGGCAGCGGGTACCCGAGCGCACGCTGTTTTTCTGGGCGCTGGTCGGCGGCGGGCCGGGCGTGTACCTGACTATGCTGCTCATCCGACACAAGACACTCCATCGCAGTTTCATGTGGGGTATTCCGGCAATTATGATATTTCAAATTGCAATATTATTTGGCATTTATAATATTATGTATTCGAGGGGATTGTTATGACCAAAGCATTGGTCCGGTGGTTTATTCACGATGCGGATAATACGAGGAATGCGCGCGTGCGCGAGCAGTACGGTGTCCTGTCCGGCGGCGTGGGCATTGCGTGCAATGTTTTCCTGTTCGTGCTCAAGCTGGTCATTGGCTTGCTGACCGGCTCGATTTCGATTGCAGCGGATGCCTTTAACAACCTGTCCGATGGGCTTTCCTGCCTGATTTCGATTGTGGGCTTTAAAGTGTCGGGCAAGGCGCCGGACGCAAAGCATCCCTTCGGTTACGGCCGTACCGAGTACATCGCGGGCCTGATTGTGGCGTTTATCATTGTGCTAGTGGGCGTAGAGTTCCTTAAAACCTCGTTTGACCGCATCATCCACCCTGAACCGGTGGCGTTTTCGGTCGTGCTGCTGGTGATTCTGGCGGTGTCCATGCTGGTAAAGCTGTGGATGGGTGCGTTTAATTCCTCCATCGGCCGTCGGATTGAGTCGCCGGTTCTGATGGCGGCGGGACAGGACAGCCGCAACGACGTGATCACCACCTCGGTGGTTGTCATCGGCATGATTGCGGGACGCTTTACCACTTTGCCGGTAGACGGCTATGTGGGCGTACTCGTGGCGCTGTTCATCATCTGGGCGGGCATCGGCATTGTGCGCGATACGGTCGCGCCGCTGCTCGGCGAAGCAGCCGACCCGGAAATTGCGCACAGCATTGAGGAAATTGTGTGCGAATCCGATTATATTGTCGGTGTGCACGACCTGATTATTCACAACTACGGCGCGGGTCGTTCGCTGGCCTCGCTGCATGCCGAGGTGCCAAGCGACTCAGACTTTGTGGCGGTACACGAGGTCATTGACGAGGCGGAAAAGCGTGTTTGGCAGCGCACGGGCGTGTATCTGGTTATTCACATGGACCCGATTGATGTCAATAACGAGCATGTCACCGCGCTGCGTGAGCAGGTGGACAGCGTGCTGCGGGGTATTGACGAGGCTCTGTCCATGCACGATTTCCGTGTGGTGGACGGAGAGCGGCAGATTAACTTGATTTTTGACGTGGTAGTGCCGTTTACCTATGCTGAAAAGGGAAAGCGGGACCTGATGATGCAGATTTACGATCGGCTCAAGGAGATCGATACGCGGTATAATCCGGTGGTCACGCTGGACCACCAAATGTAAAAAATCTCGGTCAAACCTGTGCGGTTTGGCCGAAGAGGGGTGCGTCCCGGAGGAGAAAAAGCCCGGATCAGCCGGGCTTTTTCTAAAAAAGATTGCTCTAATATGCGTTGTCAGCAAATTTGGGTTATGTCACCTAACCGATATATGTGGATGAATGCTCGGGCGCATGAAAGTGTGAAATGGGTAATGGCTGAGATGATGACAAAAGGCTACGGGAATTTTCCGTAGCCTTTTTATGCAATAAATCAGTATTTACAAACTCGCTCCATCACTTTTTGTCTTAGAACCTCGTCAATTGGGGTCAACACTCCATTTTGGAAACCGATGTCTAAATAAGCGTCTCCAATGGCATCCCAACCATACTGCGATAGAAAAGCATAAACACCGCGCAATTCATTAACTTGGCGGGCTATCTGACCGTTTTCTCCGCACTGTTTATAGCATATCCTATTTTTAATATTTGCCAATGCTAAATATTGACAAAAAGAAAATAGAATGTTAGTATAAACGCAACAAACATGTTTGGTGGCGCCATGAAAAACGGAAGCAAATCCACTAAGGATACAGGCCATTCCTTTGAGGATTATTTTAAGCGTGCAGTAAACCCTTTGCTCGTACTTTTGCTGCTTTCAGAGCGGTCAATGTATGTTTATGAAATGGCATATGAATTGGAAAAACGCAGCGGCGGGAAATACTCTATTTCGCTGCTCTATCCAGTCATATATCGCCTTACATCGCAAGGATTTGTGCGTGAAGGCCAAAAAGCAATTTCAGACGATAACCGCGTCCGTCAGTATTACGAAATCACTCCTGATGGAGTGACGTATCTGCAATATATTGAGGATGTTTATGACCAAATGTCCCAAGCGGTACAGCAGATCCGTCAAAACAGCGGAGGTGACAAAGTATGATGGAGGATAAAGGTGTGCGTCGATATGTACGAGCAGTTTCGCGTAGGCTGATTTGTTCTAAGGCAACCCGTTCCAGATTATTGAATGGATTGCAGCAGGAATTATCAGCTTATTCTACATTGCCTTATGATGATCTATGCGCACAAGTCGGATCACCCGAGCAAATTGCAGCACAGATAATGGATAATATCAGCGAAGTAGAGGTTTCGAATACCAAACGAAAGCGGCGCTTAATTGTTGTCTTAATTATCTGCATTTTTGCAGTCACTGCTGGGGTATTTGGCGGATATTATATCCAAGCAAATCAAGTGATGCGCAACGATTTTTATGTCGAAGAAGAAAATACAACAGACGAGCAAGTGAAAAAAGACATAACCTTTGAAGAAGCCTTACAGGGGGAATAACTATGCTTAGTAAAAAGTTGCAAAAAGCCATTTCCTGTGTGCTCCTGCTGTCTTGCATGATTTTTGCCGTAGGAGCAGCAAACCCCACCCAGACCGAAACCATTGATTATGGTGATGGCTACTATTTAGTTATCACTACAACGGGAAAGAATGCCGACACGACCACTCGAGCAGTGACCGAACGCTATATTGAGCGCGAAGCAAGAGCCTATCACGGAAGCACCTATATCGGTAAATATACTTTGTGCGGTACATTTATTTATGATGGAAGCCGCTCGGCTGCGATTGCCGATGATTGGTATGCTTCGTCATCGTATGGCTACTCCGGAAGCTCGTCACACACTGGCTCTTCGGTCAAGGGTCGATGCACATTCAATTATGCAGGCGGAAAAACGTACACTATCACGATGACTTGTGATAAGAACGGAAATATGTCGTATACGGAGTAATACATATTTTATCCCTTTATTTTTCAGTCAACGAGAAAGCCCACTCAAGAAACACTTTTTGAGTGGGCTTTCTTTTTTATTGTATAGGGTGAATTATTCTATCAAGTGCAGCACGGAAAGGAAGTAAAAATAAGTGCATGCGAAGCCATGTAGAATAGGGTTATCGCATAACTATATAACCGGGAGGGAACGGTATGAGCTATCATTATCTTGGCGTAAAAGCGCGCAGCTGCATACAGGAATGTCATGTGGATGATCTGAGGTAGGCCAAAAGGGGGATACCTTGCGGCGCGGAAGAGGCCGTGGTACAATAAAGATAAAGAATCGCCGCCCCGGCGGGCGGACATCCTATCTCACGGAGGTTTTTCCTATGCTGCTGATTCAAAACGGTCGGGTATTGGACCCGTATACCGGCGTGGACGCGCCGGACGATGTACTCATCGGGGACGACGGCGTAATCGCTGCGGTTCAGCCGTGCATCGACGCGCCCGCGGGCTGTGAGGTATACGATGCGGCGGGGCTGACCGTGTCGCCCGGTTTTGTCGACGGGCATGTGCATTTCCGCGACCCGGGCCAGACTGAAAAGGAGGATGTGCTGACCGGCGCAGCGGCGGCTGCCGCGGGCGGATACGCGACCGTCATCTGTATGGCAAATACACTGCCAACCTGTGATACGCCCGAAATCATCCGTTATGTCACGGATAAAGCGAAGGACTGTCCGGTCGAGGTGCTGCAGGCAGGCGCGGTGACCAAGGGCTTGAAGGGGCAGGAGCTGACCGATTTTGAGGCGCTGACCGCTGCGGGCGCGCCTTGTCTGACCGACGACGGCATCAATCTTACCTCGGCAGGGCTGTGCCGCACGGCGATGGAGCAGGCTGCTGCGCACGACATTCTGCTGTCCTTTCATGAGGAGGAGCCATCGCTTGTGCCGTCTCCCGGCGTCAATTACGGTTCGGCGGCCGCGAAACAATTCGGTGTGCCCGGCGCGATGGGCGCGGCGGAAACTGCCATGATTGCGCGCGATATCGCGCTGGCGCTTGATACGGGCGCGCGCGTAGTGTTTCAGCATATATCCTGCGGACAATCGGTTGCGCTCATCCGCGCGGGCAAGGCACTCGGCGCGCGCGTTTATGCTGAGGTCACACCGCACCATATCAGCCTGACAGAGGATGATGTGCTCGCGCACGGCACGTATGCACGTATGAACCCGCCGCTGCGCCGTGAGGCCGATCGGCAGGCTTTGATAGAAGGCCTGCGCGATGGCACCATTGATATGATTGCCACCGACCATGCGCCGCATACCACAGAGGAAAAAGCGCGCGCGTTTGCCAAAGCGCCGAGCGGCATCACGGGGCTGGAAACCGCGTTCTCCGTATGCAATACCTATCTGGTGCAGACCGGCAGACTGACGCCCATGCAGCTAATCGACAAAATGAGCAAATCGCCGGCGGAGATTTATGGACTCGGCGGCCGGGCGGTGGAGGTGGGCAATTTTGCCCGTCTGGTGCTGCTCGATTGGGAGCGGGAAACCGTATATCAAACCTATCAGTCCAAAGCGGTGAACACACCGTATACCGGCATGCCGCTGACCGGCGCGCCGCGCGCCATCATCACAGGGGCGCGTGTTATCGCCCGCTGACGACAAAAATTGATTATGCACGTCAAAAATTGCCAGAACTGCTGCCGTATAATGCGTCGCGTTCCAGTCATACTACCTGTACAACCAGAAATTGCGTATGGGAGGGAACGCGTAAATGAAGGCAACCGGCATTGTGCGCCGTATTGATGATTTGGGTCGCGTGGTCATTCCGAAGGAAATCCGCCGCACCTTGCGCATCCGCGAGGGCGACCCGCTGGAGATTTTCACCGACCGCGACGGTGAGGTAATTTTCAAGAAATATTCCCCGATGGGCGAAATGGGCACGGTGGCAGGAGAACTGGCCGAGGCGCTCGCCCGCACAGCGGGGATGAGCTGCGCAATCTGTGACCGAGACGCGGTCATCGCCGCGGCAGGCGGTGCGAAAAAGGATATCCTGGAAAAACGCATCTCTGCTGAACTGGAGCAGCTGATGGAACAGCGTGTGGTGTATGAGCGGGGTGTGGACGATGTGCCCGAGCTGACCGTCTCAGACCACGACGCTTATAATGTGGTGGTGGCCGCGCCCATCATCACCGAAGGGGACGTCAGCGGCTGTGTGGTATATGTCAGCGAGGATGAAAGCACGTCGGCAAACGAGGTGACGGTCAAGCTGTGCCAGACCGCCGCCCAGTTTATGGCCAGACGTGTGGCGGTATAAGGGGGCGCGGCATGAAAGACAAACGAAAGCCCGAACGCGAGCCAAAGCCGTTCCCACAGTATGACGACGCGGCGCATATTGATTCGGCTGCGGTGGCATCTGTACCGCCCTGGTCGCAGGACGCGCCGCCGCGCGGCGATCCGGCGGCGACAGCCTACACCGAAATGTACTGTGAAAATCCGAAAAACAAGCAATAAGACCCAAAAGCCGGCGCGTTTTCGCGTCGGCTTTTTTCAGATTTTGAGGATGGATAGAAAAAATGCAATATCATAGTTTATTTACAAAATCAGTAGAGAAAATACCAGCAGATCATCATGCTGTACAAAGATTTTTTGTTTTTTAGTCAAATTTTTTGTGTTTTGGGCTTGCTTATTTGAGGCAAAAAACAGTATAATCTATTTTGTAAGGCTGCGCCAAGGCACGGCCTTATAATTTCCTTTATGAAGATGGAGCCGCGCCTCTCGGCGCAGGTTCTTCTTGCGCAAAAAAATAGAGAGGTGAAAAACATGGTGTATTCGTTCCGTGGCGGCATTCACCCCGGCACTCATGCAGATCCGGGCTACAAGGCCGCGACAAACACCAAGCCGATCGAGAAGCTGGCATTGCCTGATCAGGTCATTCTGCCGGTTTCCATGCACATCGGCGCCCCGGCTAAGCCGATCGTTTCGGTCGGTGATACCGTGGATTTGGGACAGCCCATCGCGGAAGCCGGCGGCTTTGTCAGCGCTCCTGTCCACGCAACCGTGTCCGGTAAGGTCACGGCGGTGGAGCCGCGTCTGCATCCCAACGGCAGCAAAGTGCTGTCGATTGTGATCGAAAACGACGGCGAGGACCGTCTGCACGAGTCCGTGCATCCGTATGACTTTGCGTCCATGTCCAATGAGGAGCGCATTGAGTGCATCCGCTCGGCTGGTATTGTCGGTCACGGCGGCGCAACCTTCCCGACCCATGTCAAAATTCAGTCGGGTATCGGTAAGTGCGACACGGTCATCATCAACGCGGCGGAATGTGAACCGTACATAACGAGCGACCACCGTCTGCTGCTGGAGCGTCCGGAAGAAGTGATAGGCGGCCTGAAGATGCTGGCCGACATCATGGGTGTACAGAACGCGATCATCGGGGTCGAGGAGAACAAGTCCGACGCCTTCCCGGGCATCGAAAAGCTGATAGCGGACGATCCGCGCCTGAAGCTTTATCCTCTCAAGTGTAAGTATCCGCAGGGCGCGGAGAAGCAGCTGATTAACGCCTGCACCGGCCGCGAGGTTCCCTCCGGCAAGCTGCCGGCGGACGCAGGCTGCGCCGTGTTCAATGTGGACACCGCCGGCGCGGTTTATCGCCGCTTTACCACCGGTATGCCGGTTATCCGCCGTATCGTAACCGTTTCCGGCTCTGCCATCGCCGAGCCGAAAAATCTCGAAGTGCGCATCGGTACGCAGGTCGAAAAGATGATCGACGCTTGCGGCGGCTTCAAGGAAGCCCCCAACAAGCTGCTGATGGGAGGCCCGATGATGGGTGTTGCGCAGTTCTCGCTTGAAATCCCGATCTTCAAAGGCACCAACGCATTTCTGGCCTTCAGCGGCGACGAGGATAAGCGTGTTGCCGACCCACAGTGCATCCGCTGCGGCAAGTGCATCGCCGCTTGCCCGATGCACCTGCTGCCCAACTACATGAACCTGTACGGCAAGAAGGAAGATCTGGACAATGCGGTGGAGTGCGGCATGATGGACTGCATCGAGTGTGGCTCGTGTGCATATGTTTGTCCGGCCCGTATCCCGCTGGTGGCGCAGTTCCGCCTGAGCAAGGGCAAGATTCAGGCCAAGCGTATGGCGGAAAAGGCCAAGGCAGAGGCCGAAAAGGCGAAGGCTGAGGCCGAGAAGAAGTAAGGAGGGGAAACGAAAATGTATGATCTGAGTAAAGTCGTCGTCACCTCCTCACCCCATATCAAGGCGGATGACGATACCCGCAGCCTGATGCTGGATGTGCTTGTGGCACTGCTTCCTGCACTGTGCGTTGCGGTATACACCTTTGGCCCGCGCGCGCTGGTGCTGACCGTGATCACCATGGTGGCCTGCGCCGTGTTTGAGACCATTTATAACAAAATCATAGGTCATCCGAACACCATCGGCGACCTGTCCTGTCTGGTCACGGGCGTGTTGATCGCGTTCAACGTGCCGGTTTCGGCTCCGTGGTGGATGCTGGTGCTCGGCGCGCTGTTCGGCATTATCATCGTTAAGATGCTGTTCGGCGGTCTGGGCAAGAATTTCATGAACCCGGCGCTCGGCGCGCGTGCGTTTATGCTGGCGTCCTGGGCGGGCCTGATGACCACATGGACCCAGCCGCATGCGTCCCTGCCGCTGATCGGTTCGGTCACCGTGACCGACGCCATCTCCACGGCAACGCCTCTGGCGGCGCTCAAGACCGGCGCATTGCCGGATGCAAGCCTGCTTGAGCTGTTCCTCGGCCAGACCGGCGGCGTTATCGGCGAAACCTCGGCGCTCGCGCTGATCGCCGGCGGCGCATATCTGCTGTGGCGCAAGGTTATTACCATCAATATCCCGGCCGCGTACATTCTGACGGTTGCAGTACTTACCTTCCTGTTCCCCATGGGCGACGTATCCCGCGTACAGTGGATGCTCTCTCAGGTGCTTTCGGGCGGCCTGATGCTCGGCGCGTTCTTTATGGCGACCGACTATGTCACCAGCCCGGTTACCTCCAAGGGACAGATCATCTTCGGCATCGGCTGCGGTCTGCTGACCGTGTTCATCCGCTATTTCGGCGGCCTGCCGGAGGGTGTTTCGTATTCCATCCTCATTATGAACACGCTGGTTTGGGCGATCGACAAGGCCACCCATCCCCGCAAGTTCGGCTATACGCTGGATAAGAAGAAGGAGGCACAGTAAGTTATGGATAGCAGCAAAAAGGGCGGCGGCATTCTGATGCTGGTCGTCGTACTGGGCCTTATCACCTTTGTATGCGCGCTGCTTCTGGGCGTGATTAACAGTGTGACAAAGGACAAAATCGAACAAAACGGCATTGAGATCCGCAATCAGGCAATGAGCGAGATCATCCCGGACGCGGAATTTGCCGATGTAGAGGTCCCGGCGGACTTTGCTACACCGGCCGATAAGAATCAGCCGGTGGTTTCCGGCGTATACAAGGCGACGCTGGGCGGCGCGGACGCAGGCTATTGCGTGGAAGTCAACCCCAAGGGCTTTGGCGGCGCGCTCAAGATGATCGTCGGCATCAATCAGGACGGCACGATTGCCGGTATCAAGGTGACCGAAGCGTCTGAGACCCCGGGCCTCGGCGCCAAGGCGCAGAGCGATAAGAACTGGATTGCACAGTTTGCCGGCCAGCCGGCGGACGGCAGTCTGGCCGTTTCTAAGGACGGCGGCACGATCAACGCCATCACCGGCGCGACCATTACCTCCCGCGCGGTCACCCTCGGCGTCAATACGGCGGCAAACTGTGTCGCAAGTCTGGGTTAAAGGGGGAAGAGCCAAATGAAATTTTCTGAACAGTTGAAAGCGGGCGTCATCCTCGACAACCCGATTTTCATGCAGACCATCGGTCTGTGCCCTGCGCTGGCAACGACAACCTCGCTGTCCAACGGCATCGGTATGGGCGTTGCGGCAACCATCGTTTTGATCTGCTCCAACGTCGTTATTTCCGCGCTGCGCAAGTTTATTCCGGATAAAATCCGTATCGCGGCGTTTATTACCATCATCGCAACCTTCGTTACCATGATCGATCTGGCGCTGCAGGCGTTTGTGCCGTCTCTGGCGGCATCCCTCGGCCTGTTCCTGCCGCTCATCGTTGTTAACTGCATCATCCTCGGCCGTGCCGAGGCGTATGCTTCCAAGAACAAGGTGCTGCCCTCCGCGCTGGACGGTGTTTGCATGGGTCTGGGCTTTACGTTTGCTCTGGTTCTCATGGGCTTCTTCCGTGAGCTGCTGGGCGCCGGCACGGTGCTGTCCGGCCTGTCCACCCTGCTGCCGTTTTTGAGCTTCATTCCGGCGGAAGGCTTCGCTATCCCCGGCCTGAGCGCCAATCCGGCGGTCATGATGATTCTGCCGGCCGGCGGCTTCCTGATGATGGGCTTTATCTTTGCGGCAATCCAGAAGATCATGTCCGGAAAGGAGGACAAGTAAATGCCTTTCAATTTTCCTGATGCTATGGGCCTGACCGAAGTGCTGTCGCTTGCTGTGGCAGCGGTTCTGGTCAACAACTACATTCTTGTCCAGTTCCTCGGCTGCTGCTCGTTCTTCGGCGTTTCCAAGAAGACCGATACGGCAATCGGCATGGGCATGGCGGTTATCTTCGTTATGGCGCTGGCGAGCGCGGTTTCGTGGGCGGTATGGTATTTCATCCTCGATCCGCTCGGTCTGGACTATATGCAGACCATCGCGTTTATTCTGGTTATCGCAACGCTCGTGCAGTTCGTTGAGATGTTCATGAAAAAGGCGATGCCGGCGCTGTACTCCGCACTCGGTATCTTCCTGCCCCTGATCACCACCAACTGCGCGGTGCTCGGCGCGGCTATTTCCAACATTGACAACGGCTATTCGTTCATCGGCTCGATGGTTTACGGCGTGTGCGCCGGTGTGGGCTATACGCTCGCAATCGTGCTGTTTGCATCCATCCGTGAGCGTCTGGATGCAACGGCCCAGTGCCCCAAGTGCTTTGAAGGCTTCCCGATTGCGCTGGTTTCCGCGGCGCTGCTGGCAATGTCCTTCATGGGCTTCTCCGGCCTGTCGATCTGGTAAGCAAGGGGGAAAGATAAGAAATGGATATGCAAAATATTATCTCTGCGGTCGCGGTCCTGTTTATCATGGGCATCGTGTTCGCCATCCTGCTCGGTATCGCGGCCAAGGTGTTCGCGGTTGAGGTGGATGAGCGCGTACCGCTGGTTCGTGAGTGCCTGCCGGGTGCGAACTGCGGCGGCTGCGGCTTCCCGGGCTGCGACGGTCTGGCGGCTGCGATTGTAGAAGGCAATGCGCCGGTCAACGGCTGTCCGGTCGGCGGCGCAGCGGTGGCAGCGAAGATCGCCGAGGTGATGAGCGCGTACCGCTGGTTCGTGAGTGCCTGCCGGGTGCGAACTGCGGCGGCTGCGGCTTCCCGGGCTGCGACGGTCTGGCGGCTGCGATTGTAGAAGGCAATGCGCCG
>DXEF01000057.1 GCA_019115085.1 Candidatus Agathobaculum pullicola
GTGACCGACTCGTCCGGCAGACCGAGCGACAGGGAAAAACCGCGCGACTCGATTTCCGGGTACTTTTCCGCCAGATAGCTTTTGCAGAATTCGCATAGATCAGCGGTTTCCGCCTGCAAAACATAGTCCGGATGGTCAAGGCGGACGTAATCAAACAGGGAGTTCATCAAAACGGTGCTGTCTGAGGCCTTGCGGCAGATGGTTTCCAGATATTGCTGCTGCTTGTCGGACGGAACCACGCCGTCGACCAGCGCCTGCGCATAGCCTTGAATGACGGTTAGCGGCGTTTTCAAATCGTGGGAAAGGTCGGCGAGCATGCGTTGTTTGTCCTCATTGGCCGCCTGCTTTTCTGCACTGACCTGCTCCAGTCGGTCGAGCAGATGGGTGAAACTGTCGGTCACCTGCCGAAATTCGATGGGAAGGGTTTCGATGTTCACCTCCACCCGACGGCCTGTGCCGTAAGCGACAATTGCTTTGTGCAGCGGCAGGATGGAGCGGCGGATCTTACGGCTGAACAGAATGGCAAGCAGAAGGATGATCAGCAGAATGATGGGGAGCGAGAGCAGCGACAACCGATTGGCGCTCTCCAGTGCTTTGAGATAGGCGGTTTCGGTAAAGCGCGGACAAACAAAAACCAGTGTGCGCTCTTCGCCGGTCGCAGTGCTGTAAACCGCCTTGGAAATATCCCACTGCCCCTGATAAATGCCTTGCAGCAATTCAAATTCCCGGTCGGATAATTGCTCCAGCCAAGGAAATAAATCGCCTTCGACAATCCGGTAATTTTCGTCGACAATGCAGTAATCCAAAAAATCCGCCTCGCCGTTTTCTCTGTCATAGCGGTGCAGCGCAATATAGTAATAGCCTTCTTTCGGCATATCGGCCATTTCCTGCACGGTGTAGTACAGGTCGGAATCATACTCGTTAATCATCCAGAGGTCATCTGCGTGAAAATGCTCTTTAAACTCGTTGTCTGAGACATAAAGAATACTGCTGTCTGCGTCAAACACCATAAAAGCGCAGCCGTTAAAGCGGCGCATGGGAATGGAGGCAAAATCATCCTGTTCCAGCGCGTCGAGGTATTGCAGCATCGTACCGAGAGAAGGAAAGGCATTATCCAGACGCATGGAAATCAGTGCGTTGAGTGCGGCGTTGCTGATAAATACCAGCAGCGAACAGAGGATGAAATAGGAAATGCAGGTGCGAAGAAAACTTTTGCCCAGCAGCAGTTTATTGGTCTTCAATTTTGTAACCCACCCCCCTGACTGTTTTGATATACTGCGGATTGGCCGGATCGTGCTCTATCTTGGCGCGCAGGTTGGAGATATGCACCATCATGGTGCTGTCATCGCTCTCGTAAAAGGTGCCGCCCACACATTCATACAGCTGCGCGCGGGTGAATACCCGGCCGGGGCAACGCATCATTTCCGCAATGATTTTCAGCTCAGTGGACGTCAGTGGCACGGTCAGGCCGTTTTTCTGCAGCACGAATTTATCGGTGTCCAGTTCCAGCTCACCGACAGAAAGAACGCGCGGCGCAGCAGTAGGCACGCTATCCGAACCGAGTTGATAATACCGACGCAGCGCGGATTTGACATAGGCAACGACCTCGAGCGCGTTGAAGGGCTTGGTGATATAGGCGTCCGCGCCAATGTTCAGCCCGAGCACCTTGTCTGTGTCCATGCTTTTGGCTGACAGAATGATAATGGGCAGGTTACTGAATTCGCGCACGCGCTGGATCAGCTCATACCCGTTCAGGCCGGGCATCATAATATCCACCAGCGCCAGCGAGATCCCGCCCGCCCGGATGCGCTCAAGCGCCTCGGCGCCGTCCATGACGGACTGCACGGAAAACTCGCTGCTCAGATATAGCGTCAGCAGTTCGATGATGTCGCGGTCATCCTCGGCAATCAGAATGGTATATTTCAAGATTCTCTCTCCGTTTCCGCTGCCCGGCGGATAAATCCGCCGGAAATCCTTTTATTGACAGACACCTAATGTGCTTTTCTTAATACTACTATAATCTTCCACCAATAGCAAGGGTGACCGAGGGAAAAGGATTGACAGAGTCTTTTAGCAGGGCTTAAGATTATGCAGGGAAAGAAAGGATGTATGGAAATGAGGAAGTCTTATGAAATCGACATGACGCGCGGGCCGCTGCTGAGTCGGCTTCTGCTGTTTGCGCTGCCGCTGATTTGTTCGGGCGTGCTGCAGCTGTTGTTCAACGCAGCGGATATCGTGGTTGTCGGTCGGTTTGCGGGCAGCCACGCGATGGCCGCGGTTGGCTCCACCAGCTCGCTGATCAACCTGCTGGTCAATTTTTTTATCGGCATTTCGGTCGGCGCAAACGTGCTGGTGGCGCGCTTTTGCGGCGCCAACGACTTTGACGATGCGCAGGAAACCGTGCAGACCGCTTTGATTACTGCGGTGGCAGGCGGTGTAATCCTGATTGTGGCAGGCATCTGTCTGGCGCGGCCCATGCTGGTGTGGATGGCGACGCCGGCGGAGGTGCTGGATCAGGCGGTACTGTACATGCGTATTTACTTTATCGGCATGCCCGCGACCATGCTGTATAACTTCGGTGCGGCGATTTTGCGCGCGGTGGGTGATACCCGGCGTCCGCTGTATTTTCTGCTGCTGAGCGGCGCGGTGAATGTGGTGTGCAACCTGTTTTTCGTTATCGTGCTGCATATGGGTGTGGCGGGCGTTGCCACGGCAACCGTGATTGCGCAGGTGATTTCTGCGGTGCTGATTGTACTGTGTCTGATGCGGGTGGACGGCATGTGTAACGTCAACCTCAAGCGGCTGCGGTTTCATCGGGACAAATTCGCCCGCATCATGCAGGTTGGACTGCCGGCGGGTCTGCAAAGTGTGATTTTCAATATCTCAAACGTGCTGATTCAGTCGTCTATCAACTCGTTCGGCGCGATTGCGGTCGCGGGCAACACCGCGGCAAGTAACATCGAAGGCTTTGTCTATACCTCGATGAATGCGTTGTATCAAACCTCGCTCAGCTTTACCAGCCAGAATCTCGGCGCAAAGCAGTACCATCGCATCGATCAGGTACTGGTGCGCTGTCTGGTGATGGTTATTTTGATCGGCGTGGTGCTGGGCAACGGCGCGCACCTGCTGGGACAAAGCCTGCTGGGCATATATTCCACAGATCCGGAGGTTATCACCTACGGCATGATGCGTCTGGGTGTGGTAAGCGTCACCTATTGCCTGTGTGGTATGATGGATGTGGTCGCGGGCAGCGTGCGTGGCCTTGGGTATTCCATCCTACCGATGCTGGTGTCGCTGTCAGGTGCGTGTGTGTTTCGTATTATTTGGATTTTCACTGTGTTCCGGTGGCAGCACACACTGTTTAGCCTGTATGTGTCCTATCCGATTTCGTGGACACTGACCATCTGTGCGCATGTGGCGTGTTATTTCGTGGTACGGCGGCGGGTCTTTCCAAAGGCTGAAGGGCAGACCGCATGAAAAAGAGCGTGCAAACCGGAAAACGGTTTGCACGCTCTTTTGTTTTTTTCGTGGTGGGACGCAGTCCGTGCGGTGAAATGGCCTTTCTGATATCCTCAGCATAGCATTACGTGGGGGCGCGTGCAAGCGGAGGATAAAAATTTGACCGGCCGATGAAAAAAAGCTGGGCATCTGTCGGCGCATATGATATAATGGGTCGGAAAGCTGTCTTGACAGCAAAATTGACATATTGCCGCACGACGCGGAAAAGAAGGGGTAACATGGACAAGGTAAAAGAATTTCTCAAACGCAAGGATATCGTGATTTCGGTCAAACGATACGGTATTGATGCGCTCGGTGCGATGGCGCAGGGCCTATTCTGTTCTCTGCTGATTGGTACCATTATCGACACGGTGGGCAAGCAGCTGGGTATCCCGTTTCTGACGATGACGGTCGCGACGGTAAACGACACGGCGTATACGGTTGGCTCACTGGCTTCGGCCATGAGCGGTCCGGCGATGGCGGTTGCCATTGGCTATGCGCTGCGCTGTCCGCCGCTGGTGCTGTTTTCGCTTATCAGCGTGGGTTTTGCGTCCAATGCGCTGGGCGGTGCGGGCGGACCGCTCGCCGTGCTGTTTGTGGCAATTTTTGCGGCGGAGCTTGGTAAGGCAGTCGCGGGTGAAACGCGCATTGATATTCTGGTTACACCGTTGGTGACGATTGGTGTGGGCGTAGCACTTTCCGCATGGTGGGCGCCTGCGCTGGGTGCTGCGGCGATGCAGGTGGGCAGTCTCATCATGTGGGCAACCAATTTGCAGCCGTTCCTAATGGGTATTCTGGTGTCCGTGCTGGTCGGCGTGGCGCTGACGCTGCCGATTTCCTCGGCCGCTATCTGCGCGGCGCTCGGCTTGACCGGCTTGGCCGGCGGTGCGGCGGTTGCGGGCTGCTGTGCGCAGATGGTCGGCTTTGCGGTCATGTCTTTCCCGGAAAACCGCTGGGGCGGTCTGGTATCGCAGGGCATTGGCACCTCCATGCTGCAAATGGGCAACATTGTGAAAAATCCGCGCATCTGGATTGCACCCATTCTGACTTCGGCCATCACCGGTCCGATTGCAACCTGCCTGTTCCGGCTGGAGATGAACGGCCCGCCGGTATCCTCCGGCATGGGCACTTGCGGTTTGGTAGGTCAGATTGGTGTGTATACCGGCTGGCTGGATGATGTGGCTGCCGGCGTCAGGACGGCGGTTGGCGCGCAGGATTGGGTCGGTCTGGTGCTGATTTCGTTCATACTGCCCGCAGTGCTGTGTCCGCTCATCAATCTGGCGCTGCGCCGCATCGGCTGGGTGAAAGACGGCGATATGACATTATAAAAAGAGGAGGCCGTGCGGCCTCCTCCTTTCATGCTCACAGTGTGCCCAGCGCGGGAAAAAAACGCGCGAGAAAGAAGAAAATGATAGGAAAGAGCACGGCGGGCAGTAGGTTGCCGACCTTGACCTTTTTGTCAAACATCAGGTTAAAGCCGATGGCGAAAATCAGCACCGAGCCGATGCAGGATATCTGGCTGATGAGCGCGTCGGTCAGCCACGGGCGGATGAATCGCGCCAGCAGCGTGATGCCGCCCTGATAGAGGAAAAGCGGCAGGATGGACAGGTAAACCCCCTTGCCCAGTGACGCTGCGAAAATCACGGAGGATACACCGTCGAGCACCGCTTTGGCAATCAGAATGGAGGGGTTGCCGTTCAGCCCATCCTCGAGCGCGCCCACAATTGCCATAGCGCCCACGCAGAACAGCAGAGATGCGGCCACAAAGCCCTGCACGAACTTTCCGTCCTCGCTGCTGCCGGAAAAGCGGGTCTGACACCACGAGCCGAAATCGTTGAGTCGTGTTTCGATATCCAGCGCTTCACCGACAACCGCGCCCAACACCAGACTGAGCACCAGCAGCATGGTATGCTGCGTGGAAAGCGCGCCGCCCTCGATGGTCAGAAGACCGCTCGCCGCGCCGCCGATGCCAATGAAAAATGTACATAGGCCGAGCGCCTGCATGATGGTGGTTTCAAAACGCCGCGGCAGTCCGCCCTTGAGAAAAACGCCGAGTGTGGTGCCTGCGGCGATGGTGGCGCAGTTGACTATGGTGCCAAGTCCGATCATGTTGTGTATTACCCCTCTTTTGCTTTACTATACTAAATTAAATTGTACGGCAAAACAGGGTCAAAGTCAAATGTTTTTCCTGCGTTCAGGTGCGGCGGCGGTATTCTTCATAGGCTGCAATCACAGCGGTGAGTACGGAGCAGAACAGGAAGATCACCCAGCCTGGATGCCACAGATTATAGAACACACCAATGCACACATAAACTGCTGCTGCGACCGGAAACGCAATCGAGGCGAACAGATTGCTGATAGGGTGTCGCTTCTCATCCTCCCTATCGGGGATATCATCTTCGCCGTAGCCAAGACCGTGAAGCTCGCGATAATAGGCATCTTTTCGACCGGACAGGATGCACAAAGCCACGCCTGTCGCGATTATAGCGAACATCACAAAGGTGCCGAGTGTTTTGAGGTGCAGCGTATCATCAAAAAAAGAGCGGGTGAACGGCGACAGGATGAACAGCGCGACCGCGGTTGCAATCATAATGTGCTTGCGCGTTTGGTAGCGACCATACTCCTGTACAACGGCAGGGTCGGGCTGTGCGGTTTTCGCGTGCGGTACAGCGTCCGGCTCTGCGGATGCGGGCGCATCGGCAAAGCCGAATGTCTCGCGCAGTTCATCGGCTGAACCAATGGATGCAATGACAATGCCGGTCGCCTCGGCTTCGTTTTTGCCCTCTTTCAACAGGGTATGATACTTTTCTTCTAAATTCGACAGCATATCGGCTTTGATGCGCTGCGTGTCCGCGTTCTGCGGCAGTGTAGCGAACAATGCTTCTACATAGTTACGTATCACTTCCATGCTTCATATCCTCCTTTGCAAAACGGTCAACTACAGTTTTGAGCACGCGCCATTCCGCACATTTTGCGGCATAGGCGCGGCGTCCCTTCTCTGTGACGGTGTAATAGGTGCGCGGCCTGCCCTGTGTCTCACTGCCCTGATAGGGCACAATGCAGCCCTGTTTTTCCAGCCGTCCGAACGCGGAATACAGCGTCGTTTCCTTGATCGGGTACTCGCCGCCACTGCGCTGCTCGATTTCGCGGGAAATCGCATAGCCGTATGAATCCCCCTCGCACAGCAGGCACAGAATCAGCATATCGTTATAACCGCGCATCACATCGCTGCCCAGCATGGCGTGCCTCCTTACTACTCTATCTGATGCAGTAATCATAACATAGCTACTACGACAGGTCAAGTAGTTTGCGGGGACTTTTACAAAGTAAAAAGAGCGGCCCGGTCGGGCCGCTTTTCACGCGGTTTCAGCAGTTTTCTAAATCAATAATCAGTTTTTTACAGTAGGAACAGTGCCATGCACGCGCTTCGGCGCGCTGTGTGGGCGTATGGGAGCCGACCGTCAGCCCACCGCAGGCCCATAGGCCGAACAACATTTTCTTGTCCTGCGGCTGCCAACGCAGCGCTTTGTGGTCGCCCAACAGTTTGCCGTCGAGCATTTCTTTTCCGCAGTAGGGGCATTGCATCATCGGTCATACCTCCCTTAAAAGATGTCGGTGAGTGAACAGATCATGACAGGCAAAACGGAGATTTGCGGAAGTGGTCGCCGCCGACGCGCAGCGCGGCATCGGGATAGGCGAGGGCGTACAGGTCATCCGCGAGCACATCGTGCGCCAGAGCGGATTGCAGTGCATCCGGCAGTGTGCGTTCGGTGACCGGTTTAACGATGACCGGCAGCTTGCAGGTGTCTTTCATGCGTCGCAGGACCTCCCGGCCGCGCGCACCGACGGCCAGCACGCGGACATAGTCCGCGGTCGGCGGGACGCTGGTCGGCAGATCAAGCCACGCCCGCATGAGCGCGCGGCGCACCCGCGCGAGCGGATAGCGGCGGGCTTGGGCAGCAGCGCAGACCGCCGCAAAGCTCGTATGGTCGCGGATGGCGGCGCACAGGCGGTGTTCCAGTCCGTCGCCGCCGCAATAGCGGGCGAGCGCATCGGGCGTCAGCCGCCGCAGGTGTGCGAGGATGACTTGGTCGACCGCGTTTCGTGTTACCGGCGCTGCGCCCTGTTCTATCGCTTGTGTAAGCGCCGCAAACGATGCCTCTGGCATCAGCGGATGGCAGGCATCCGCATCGCCTTGTGCAATCCGCTTACGAAGATAGGATGCTGAGGGCAGACCGTCCGCCGGGATATCGCTGTCATGCGCGCCGCCTGCACGTAAGACGGCAAGCGGCTGCACCGTGCTCTCGAGCGTGTCCAGCGCACACAGATATTCTATCGCAAGGGTGTTGTTGGGGCTGGTCAGCAGCGCGCCGGCTTCCGGGTCGGCTGCGCTGACCGCCTGCTGCATGGCGGCGGCATAGGGCAGCCCGGCCGCAAGGGCCTGCCGCAGCGCGTCTGTGTGTTCTCCTTCCGCGCGCGACAGGTCGGCCGCGCGGCGCAGCAGGGCAAGGTCGGCGCGCTCCGCGCCGAAAGAGAGATGCGTCACACAGCCCAGCGCGTCCAGCAGCGCGACTGCGCCGAACGCAAAACCGGACGCCGACCACAGGCAGGCGGACAGCGGTGTTTCCAGCACCAGATCCACGCCGCACCGCACGGCAGCTTCGGCACGGAGGTACTTTTCCATAACCGCAAGGTCGCCGCGCTGGACAAAATTGCCGCTCATCGCGCACACAATGGCCGTGTCCGCGCCCAGCGCACAGCGGGTTTGGGCAAGGTGATGTGCGTGTCCTGCGTGGAACGGATTATATTCGGCAACGATGCCGCAGACGGTCATAAACAGGCTCCTTTAAATCGCAAATATATAGGGACACGGTATAAATTTTGGCTTGTACATTTACGCCAAATCGTGTAATATATGAATATAGCTTTATTATATCGGCTTCCGCGGCTTTGTGCAAGCCGCCAAATACGGCAAAAGGGAGTTTTGCAAATGAAAGTTCTTGTTATTAATGCAGGCAGCTCTTCGTTAAAGTATCAGCTGCTTGATACAGAGTCCGGCGAAGTTATGGCTAAGGGTCTGTGTGAGCGCATCGGCATCGACGGCGTATTGACGCACACCGGCAACAAGTCGGATGAGAAATTTAAGTTTGATATCGCAATGCCGACGCATAAGGAAGCAATCCAGTCGGTTATCGACGTACTGCTGGATCCGGAAAAGGGCGTTATCTCTTCGATGAGGGAGATCGACGCGGTCGGTCATCGTGTGGTACACGGCGGCGAGTTCTTCTCGGACAGCGTCATCATCACCGAAAAGGTCATCAAGGCGATCGAGGACTGCGTACCGCTGGCACCGCTGCATAATCCGCCCAACCTCATCGGTATACAGGCCTGCCGCGACGTTATGGGCCCGGATGTGCCGATGGTTGCGGTATTTGACACCGCCTTCCATCAGACCATGCCGCAATCGCATTACATGTATGCGATTCCATATGAGTACTATGAGAAGTACAAGATCCGTCGCTATGGCTTCCACGGTACCAGCCACAAGTATGTTTCCCAGCAGGCAGCCGAGATGCTCGGCCGTCCGCTCGAGGAACTGCGCCTGATTACCTGCCATCTGGGCAACGGTTCTTCCATCTGCGCGATCAACCGCGGCAAGAGCTATGATACCTCGATGGGCTTCACACCGCTCGACGGTCTGCCGATGGGCACCCGTGCGGGCAATCTGGACCCGGCTATCATCGAGTTTCTGGCGGAGCATGAGAACATCTCTGCGGCAGATGTTATCAATATCCTCAACAAGAAGTCCGGTATGCTGGGCATTTCGGGCGTTTCGTCCGACTTCCGCGATCTGGACACTGCCATTGCCGACGGCAATGCGCGTGCGGCTCTGGCAAAGGAAATGTTCAACCTGTCGGTTAAGAAGATCATCGGCTCGTACATTGCGGAGATGGGCGGCGTAGACGCTATCATCTTTACCGCGGGCGTCGGCGAAAACGACCGTTCGGTTCGTTGGGACGTGTGCGAGCACATGGAGTATCTCGGCATCAAGATCGATCCGGAGAAGAACAAGTACCGCGGCAAGCAGATGGATATTTCCATCGACTGGGCGCGCGTGCGTGTGCTGGTCATCCCCACCAACGAGGAACTGATGATCGCCAAGGATACCGAGCGGCTGGTAAACGAAGCAAAGTAACAAAAAGAACGGAAAACGGGGCGGGGCAACAAGGCTTTGCCCTGTTTTTCTGCCGTCAGGGAGGGCAATATGCAGGAAAACGCACTTCGACAGGAACGGAAATACTGCGCGCGGCTGGGCTGGGCGCTGGTGCTGACAATCGTAATCATGCTGGTATGGCAGGTGGGGCTGATGGTTTTGTCGCTGGCCGGACGGCTGGCTGGCAGCGAGAGCACCTATATGCTGCTGGCACTTGTGGGCTATTACCTGCCCGCGCTGCCCCTGTCTTATTGGCTGTGCCGCAAGATACCCGTTCCGGAGCGCGCGCAGCGTCCGTTGACCGTGGGGCTGCTGGTGCGCTGGTTTGTCATCGGCATCGGACTGATGTGGGTGGGGTCGCTGATCGGAGCATGGCTCAATGATCTGGTCTATCAGATAGCGAATCTGGAGACAGTCGATATGGTGACCGAAGCCTTTAACGAAATGCCGCTGGCGGTCATTCTGCTGGGCGCGTGCGTGCTTGGCCCGCTGTGTGAGGAACTGTTGTTCCGCGGTCTGATGGCGGGACGGTTGGCACGATATGGCCAAAAGCCGGCTGCGTTGGTATCCGCGCTGCTGTTCGGACTGTATCACGCGAATCTGTCGCAGTTTTTCTATGCGTTTTTGCTTGGATTGCTGCTGGCGTATGCGTATTTTTACACCGGAAAGCTCAAAACAGCGGTAGTGCTGCACATGCTGTTCAACTTATACGGGTCGTTTGTGATCTATCTGCTGCCCGAGGAAGGGGTGTGGCCTGTGCTGTACGCGCTGAGCTGGCCGGTGCTGACCGTTGTGAGTGCGGTGCTGCTGGTGCGCGGCAGAAAGCAGCAACTGTGGGCGCACGGACCGTGCGCGCCGTCCATGCGGATCGTATTTGGCAGCGTCGGCATGGCACTGGCTATCATCCTCTGCTTTGTGCAGGCGGCAACCATGTATGTTTATTAGAAAGGCGGAAATAGGCAATGCGAGTGGATTTGCATATGCACACGGGGTATTCGGCGGACGCTGCGTTCCCACAGACCGTGGCGGATAAAGTGCGCGCCTGCCGTGCGGCAGGGCTGGACATCATCGGCATCACCGACCATCTGGATTTTTACCGTACCCATGGCCCGGCGGAAAACCGGGACGCGGAAGCCTGCCTGCGCGACGTGCGGGCGGCCAAGGAAACAGCGGAAGGCATCGAGGTATTGGTCGGAATTGAAATCGGACAGATCCACGCCGATCCTGCGGCGGATAACTTTGTGCGCGGGCATCAGCTGGACATGGTAATTGGCTCGCTGCATGCGATGCCCAACGATTTGGATATTTATTTCCACGACTACGAGCATCTGGATTGCGATGCGTTTTTGCAGGAATATTTCGATCAGGTGCTTGAAATGGAGGCACACGGCGGCTTTGACGTGCTGGCGCACATCGACTATCCGCTGCGTGTGATGAAGCACGGCGACTATGTGCCTTCTTTCGACCAATATATGGACCGTGTGCAGCAGGTGCTGCGCTCGTGCATCGATCGCGGCTATGCGCTCGAACTCAATGCCGCGGGGCTGGCCGGATGGCAGAAAAAAGTCGGTCCGCCGCAGAATATCCTATATGAATACCGCCGCATGGGCGGGGAGCGCATTTCGATTGGCTCGGATTCGCACACGCTGGACACAGTCGGCCGCGGCGTGGCGGATTGCACGGCGAACGCGCTGGATGCGGGCTTTACAACAGTTACGGTGTTCCGTGGACGCAAGCCGGAACAGGTGTCACTCACCAAATAAGTAGGGAGAAATCATGTTATCTGATAATAAAACCGAAATTACGCCCACTGAAATCACCTTGCATGGGCGTGCAAAGATCAATCTGACGCTGGATGTGACCGGCCGCCGGGACGACGGCTATCATACGGTCAAAATGGTGATGCAGTCGGTTGCACTGCATGATGATATCCGAGTGGTGGTCACCCGCGGCGAAAAAAAGCCACGCGGCATTGTGCTCAGCTGTAACCTGCCCTATTTGCCGCGGGACGAGCGCAATCTGGCCTACCGCGCGGCGGAACTGTTCTATCAAAAGACGGGTGCGCTGCTGGAAACATGCGAAATTTATATCGAAAAGCGTATTCCAGTGGCTGCGGGACTGGCCGGCGGATCGACCGACGCGGCGGCGGTGCTGCGCGCGCTCAATGCGCTGCACGAGACCGGTCTGACCGACGACGAGCTGTGCGAGATGGGGCTGAAGCTCGGCGCGGATGTGCCGTACTGTTTGCGTGGCGGCACAATGCTGGCCGAGGGCATTGGGGAGGAGCTGACCGCGCTGCCGCCCATGCCGCATTGCTGGGTCGTGTTATGTAAGCCGCCGTTCGGTGTTTCCACCAAGGAGGTCTATGATGAGATTGACGCGGTGGAGCTGAAAGACCGGCCGGATACGGCAGGCATGATCCGCGCACTGGAAAACAGTGACTTTTCGGGCGTTTGTAAACGCCTTAGCAACGTGATGGAGCGGGTTACCGCAACCAAACGCCGTCAGATCGGAGAGATCAAGGCGTGTCTTGAGGAAAACGGCGCGGACGGCACACTGATGAGCGGCTCAGGCCCGACCGTATACGGCCTGTTCTCGGACGAGGGTCGCGCCAGGACCGCATCAAAAATGCTGTCCCGTCGCTTTGTAGACACCTTTTTGACCGAAACGGTATAATTCTTCCGCCTTCCGGACATACTGGGGACACCAGATGATGGAAGGCGGTATTTTTATGACACAACAGACAAAACGGGCGGTTATCGCGGTCGTGACCGCATGCAGCGTGTTGCTGGCAGGGGCGTTCGCGCCGCAGCAGCCCAAAGCCGCATGGTGGTGCACGGCGTTTTCTGTGACCTGTAATGAGACGGCCGCGCCGTCGGAAAATGGAAACTCGGTTACATTTCGGTGCAAATTAGTCGATTGGTGGTACGAGATCACGGGATAAAACTTGCCGCGCCTGTCCCTCTGTGGTATAATAGCCGCAAAGCGGCATTCCTGTTTCATACCGGAAAACCGGCCGTAAACCTACCAACGGAGGAAAAACATGAAGATTATCAATGAAAAGGGCAAGCTGTTCGGCATTATTAATATCGTCGACCTGCTTGTACTGGTGGCGGCTATTGCTGTTATTGCGGGCGTAGGCTATAAGCTGTTTGCGCCGCAGATCGCCAATGCAGCCGCAAAACAGGTACCCATGACTGTCACCATCCGCGTGCGCGGCGCAACACCCTTCTTGGTGCAAGAGGTGCAGCGCAACAGTCAGATCGGCAAGAAAATCGTCAGCGGCAGCTCGTACACCGACGCGGTCATCACGGACATGCAGATTGAGGACTATGTGCAGCAGGTGACCACAGCGGATGGCAGAATTGCCGATGCGCTCGACCCGAGCAAGAAGGATCTGGTATTCACGATTGAAACCACTGTGCCGGAAGGGACAGCGGCGCCTGCCATCGGCACGCAGGAGGTGCGCGCGGGCCGCACGTTTATTGTAAAGACCAACGATTTTGAGACGACCGGCAACATCGACATGGTCGATATCGCGGATTCAGCGGAATAAGCCTATGAAAGCGATATTTCAAAACAGCCTGCTGGTGCGGGCGGCGATGCGTTTGCGTGAATGGTATCACAAGGGCGCAATCGCGGGATTTTTCCGGAAGGTCGCGGACGCATATCCGGATTCCCGGTTTCGCCGGATGTGGGATAGCTTTTGCACCGCGCCCATCTGTACGGCGGCCAACAGCCGCTATGCGCGCTTTATCGCCGCGCTGCGGCGTTTTGTCGAACGGGTGGGAGACGCGGCGGCGCAAAGCCTGATTTACCGAGTCTGCCTTGCCATCTGGAAGCCGGTTTCGACCTTCCTCGGCGGCGGTGTTATCGGCCGGGTGTGCCGGTTTTTCGGTGTGCGCGGTCTGCTGCTCGTGTGTCTGGCCATGTATTTGCCGCTGGATGTGCTCATTCGGTGGCTATCCACAACCAAGGGATATTTGCCCGGCTTTATTGGTTCGGTATGGGATGAATGTCTGATGCTTGCGGCGGTTGCCTATATCCTGTGGCACACAGCGATGCGCCGCGCGCCGCTCCAGTCGCGTGCAACGCCTGTGGATGCGTATTTGCTGCTGTTCATCGGCGTGGGCTTTTTCCTGATGTGCGCGGTGTCGCCCTATCCGTCCATTGCGGTGGCTGGCTTGCGCGCGGTGGTGCAGTACCTGTTCTGGTTTTTCCTTGTCACACGGCTGATTGAGGATGATCGCGACTTTGCGATTTTTTACGGCGCGCTGCTCGCCATGGCAATCCCCATCACGCTGCACGGCATTTATCAGTATATTGTCGCCGCGCCCATCCCGGCGGGCTGGGTGTCCCAGACCGAGGAAAGCGTGCGCACGCGCGTCTATTCGCTCACCGGCAGCCCGAATATCATGGGCAGCCTACTGGTGCTGTTCGCGCCCATGGCGGCGGGGCTTGCGTATTATTGCAAAAAAATGTGGGTCAAGGTGCTGGCCATCGGCGTGACCGGTATGATGTGCCTGTGCTGCATCTTCACCTTCTCGAAGGGCGCGTGGGGCGGCTTGGCGGTCGCGGTAATTGTGTTCGCCATCTTCCTGGACCGCCGCCTGATTGCGTTGATGTCGGTGGCCGGTGCGGGCGCGCTGCTGGCCATCCCCTCGATTGCCAGCCGTATCACCTATATGTTCACGGCGGACTATATGGAGGCCAGCCAACGGGCGGGCCGTATGGTGCGCTGGGAGACCGGACTGAACCTGCTGCATGAGTCCAATCCGTGGCTGGGCTTCGGACTGGGCCGCTTCGGCGGCGCGGTTGCCATGCAGAACAAAATCATCGAAGAGACGGACAACTTCGAGTATTTCTACATGGACAACTATTATCTGAAAACGCTGGTGGAGATGGGCTATGTCGGCTTGATTTTCTTCATCATTCTGCTCATTGGTATGGTGCTCTGGTGTCTGCGTGCAATCGGTCGGACGAATTTTAATCAGACCGACCGTACCCGTGCGCTTGCAGTGTCCATGTTCGCGGGCATGTGCGGCGTGCTGGTGCACTGCTATTTCGAGAATATCTTCGAGGTACCGTATATGATGGCGTACTTCTGGAGTATGGCGGCGGCGGTGCTGTATCTGGGATATTTCCGCAAGCGCAAGAGCGGCCCGACAGGAAAGCACTGAATGTTTTTTGCAAAGAAAACAGTATAATTCATAAAAAGGACGACAAAACTGCGGTTTTGCCGTCCTTTTTTGCGCACTTTACACAATCCTTTTTGCTTAACGTGGATTTTACAAACACGGACTTTTGGATTTTACATTGTCCCCGTAATATAGGCTTGTAACGAAAAACAAGTTCTGAATGAAAAAGGAGAAATTTGAGCAATGAAAAAGAGTGTATCCTTGCTTCTGGCGGGCCTGATGTTGTGCGGCGTGCTGGCCGGCTGCGGCGGCAATGACGCCTACGGCGCAGGCGAAGGCGGCGCGGCTGACAGCGCCTCTGCCGGCATGTCCGGCACGATTACGGTGATCTCCCGTGAGGACGGTTCGGGCACGCGCAGCGCATTTGTTGAACTGACCGGTGTGGAAGATGATAACGGCGACAATACTACGGTTGATGCGGAAATCGCCAACAAGACCGATGTGGTGCTGACCAGCGTGGCCGGCAACGAGAGCGCCATCGGCTATGTGTCGCTCGGCTCTCTGAATGATACCGTCAAGGCAATTCAGGTAGATGGTGTGGACGCTACGGTCGAGAGCGTCAAGAGCGGCGACTACACGCTGTCCCGTCCGTTCAACATTGCCACCAAGGGCGAGCCGACCGGCGTTGCGGGGGACTTCATTCGCTTTATTCTGAGTGCTGACGGTCAGGCAATCGTGGAGGAAGAAGGTTACATTAAGGTCAACGATGCAGCGGAAGCCTTCACAACCGACGGTTCGGAAGGTCAGATTGCGGTTGGCGGCTCTTCCTCGGTTTCTCCGGTGATGGAAAAGCTGATTGAGGCCTATCAGGCGGTTAACCCCAAGGCGAAGATTGAGTTACAGACCTCGGATTCCACCTCCGGTATGACCGGCGCGATGGACGGCACCTTTGCCATCGGCATGGCTTCTCGTGAACTGAAGGACGAGGAGAAGGCGGAACTGACCGGTACCGCTATCGCGCTGGACGGCATCGCGGTGGTAGTCAACCCGGCCAGCAGCATTGACGGCTTGACGATGGACCAGATTCGCAGCATCTACACCGGCGAAACCACCGACTGGGCCGACGTAGCCGCGTAAGAATAATCGAACACGGGAAGCAGGGCGAAATCCGTTTCGCCCTTTCCCACTGCCTAAGGGGTGAAAACATGAACGAATCCGCAACCCGGCAGAAGGGCGGCATGAGAAACCTACTGGAAAAGGTGATGCACGGCGTGTTTTTTGTCTGCGCGCTCGCGTCTATTCTTGCGGTAGCCCTGATCTGCGTTTTCCTGCTTGTCAACGGCATCCCTGCCATTGGCGAAATTGGTTTACTGGATTTCCTGACCGGCACAACCTGGAAGCCGGGCAACGATGTTTACGGTATTCTGCCGATGATTGTCGGCAGCATTTACATTACAGCCGGCGCCATCATCATCGGCGTGCCGATTGGCCTGCTGACCGCAATTTTTATGGCATTTTATTGTCCCAAGCGCATTTACGGCGTGCTTAAGCCTTGCACCGAGCTGCTGGCAGGCATACCATCCATCGTGTACGGGTTTTTCGGCATGGTGGTTATCGTCCCGGTGGTGCTTGATGTGGCCAAATTCTGCGGCTCAAGGATATCCTCCGGCTCGACCATCCTGTCCGCGTCCATCCTGCTGGGTATCATGATCCTGCCGACCATCATCGGTGTATCCGAAGCGGCGCTGCGCGCGGTGCCGAACGCTTATTATGAGGGCGCAGTCGCCATGGGCGCCACCCATGAGCGCGCGATTTTCTCGGTCATGCTGCCGGCTGCGAAGTCGGGTGTGCTGGCCGGTATTGTGCTGGGCATCGGCCGCGCTATCGGTGAGACGATGGCGGTCATCATGGTCGCGGGCAACCAGCCGCGACTGACGGGCAGCCTGCTCAAGGGCATCCGCACGATGACGGCGAACATCGTCATTGAAATGGGCTACGCAACCGGCCTGCACCGCGAGGCGCTGATCGCCACGGGTGTGGTTTTGTTCGTGTTCATTCTGCTGATTAACCTCACCTTCTCGGTGCTCAAAAGGAGGAAGGACGCATGACAAGCGAAGCGACGACTGCTGTCAGAAAGGCGGCGCTCCGAACGTCGGAAAAACGACCGCGGGTGTACGGTCGCGGCAAAGCACGCCTGCAAAAAGGGCTGGTGTACGGCGCGGCAATCCTCACCTTTGCTGTGCTGCTGTTTCTGATTGCGTACATCCTGATAAACGGCGTGCCGCATCTCAAACTATCGTTGTTTGAGTGGAAGTATAACTCGGATAACGTATCCATGATGCCGGCCATCATCACAACCGTGGAGATGACGCTGCTTGCATTGCTGCTGGCGGTGCCGTTCGGCCTGTTCACCGCGGTGTACCTGAATGAATATGCCTCCCGCGGCAACAAACTGGTGGGTATCATTCGCATCACGACCGAGACGCTGTCCGGTATTCCGTCGATCGTTTATGGTCTGTTCGGCATGCTGTTTTTTGTCACGCAGCTGCACTGGGGCTACTCGCTGCTCGCGGGCGCAATGACGCTGGCCATCATGATTCTGCCGCTTATCATGCGCACGGCGGAAGAAGCGCTCATCTCGGTGCCCGATACCTACCGCGAGGGCTCGTTCGGCCTGGGCGCAGGCCGTCTGCGCACGGTGTTCCGCATCGTGCTGCCCAGCGCGATGCCGGGTATCCTGTCCGGTATCATTCTGGCGATTGGTCGCATCGTGGGCGAAACCGCGGCGCTGATTTTTACGGCCGGTACGATGGCGCAGATCCCGGGACTGTTCCAGTCCGGCCGTACGCTGGCTATCCACATGTATGTGCTGTCCGGCGAGGGTCTGAATATGAACGAAGCCTATGCTACAGCGGTGGTCCTGCTGGTAGTCGTGCTGCTGATGAACACCATTTCGGCGATTGTTGCCAAAAAGCTGACCAAAAAGTAATCGGAGGAAGCTATGGAGCAGAATAAAATTGAGATTCGGGACATGAACCTCTATTACGGGGACTTTCATGCCCTGCATGACATTGACTTGGATATCAAGGCCAATGAGATTACGGCATTCATCGGGCCGTCCGGCTGCGGCAAGTCAACGCTTTTGCGCTCACTCAACCGCATGAACGATCTGGTGGAGGGCTGCAAGATTACGGGTGATATCCGTCTGGATGGCGAGGACATCTATCACGACTGCGACGTAAACATCTTGCGCCGCCGCGTGGGCATGGTGTTCCAGAAGCCGAATCCGTTCCCGATGTCCATTTACGACAACATCGCTTACGGTCCGCGCACGCACGGCATCAAGAGCCGTGTCAAGCTCGACGAGATCGTCGAGACTTCGCTGCGTCATGCCGCCATCTGGGACGAAACCAAGGACTGCCTGAAAAAGTCTGCGCTGTCCATGTCGGGCGGCCAGCAGCAGCGTATCTGCATCGCCCGCGCGCTTGCAGCGGATCCGGAAGTGCTGCTGATGGACGAGCCGACCTCCGCGCTCGACCCAATTTCCACCGCGAAGATTGAAGACCTTGTACTCGAGCTGAAAAAAGATTATACTATCGTTATGGTCACGCACAACATGCAGCAGGCCACCCGTGTATCCGATACCACCGCGTTTTTCCTGCTTGGAGACATGATTGAGGTGGGAGACACCGAAAAGCTGTTCTCCATGCCGGCGGATAAGCGCACCGAGGATTATATTACGGGGAGGTTTGGCTGATGAGAAACCGTTTTGAGTCCCAGCTTCTGGAGTTGAATAACGAGTTGATAGCCATGGGTGCGCTGTGCGAAAACGCGATTGCAAGCTCGGTCAAGGCGATGCTTGGCGGCGATACCCAGCTGGCCGCGTCCGCTATTCGCATCGATCAGGAGATCGACCGCAAGGAGCGCGAGATTGAGTCCATGTGCCTCAAGCTCTTGCTGCAGCAGCAGCCGGTGGCAAGCGACTTGCGCCTGATTTCGTCTGTTCTGAAGATGATTACGGATATTGAACGCATCGGCGATCAGGCGAGCGATATTGCAGAAATTGTCACCTACTTGTCCGGCGCATGCGGCCACAACCGGCATATCGAGGAAATGGCGCAGGCGACCATCAAAATGGTGACCGACAGTTTGGATGCTTTTGTGCGCCGCGACCTGACGCTTGCGTGGAGTGTCATTGAGTACGATGACGTGGTCGATCATCTGTTTGCCGAGTGCAAGAAGGATTTGATTGCGGAAATTGCACAGAACGCGGACGACGGCGAGCGTGTGCTGGATATTCTCATGATTGCCAAGTATCTGGAGCGCATCGGGGATCACGCGACCAATATTGCCGAATGGGTGGAGTTTTCCATCACCGGCACGCACAAGGCGTCGGCTGACTGAGGTGCGCATAAGCGATAAAAAAGGTTTGGAAATGCAGCTGCCGGGGGCAGCTTTGAGGAGGAAACGCAATGATTTATTGCGTGGAGGACGATGCAGGTATTCGGGAGCTGGTCGTCTATACACTGCAAAACACGGGCATGCAAGCCCGTGGGTTGGAGGACGGCAGCGCGCTGTTTGCGGCGCTGCGTGAGAAAAAGCCGCAGCTGATCCTGTTGGATATTATGCTGCCGGGGGAGGATGGCATCAGCATCCTGCGCCGGCTGCGCCAAACACAGGAGACGGCCGATATCCCGGTCATTCTGCTGACGGCGAAAAACACGGAATATGACAAGGTGGTCGGGCTGGACAGCGGTGCGGACGATTATGTCGCCAAGCCCTTCGGCATGATGGAGCTGGTGGCGCGTATCCGCGCGGTGCTGCGCCGCACGCAGACCGAGCCGGGCGGCGCAGAGGACGCCCGGCTGTTGGTCGCTGGGGATATTTGCGTGGATGAGCGCGCGCACAGCGTATTTGTCGGGGAGCAAGAGGTGCAGCTGACGCTCAAGGAGTACCAGCTGCTGCGTCTGCTGATGAAAAACCGCGGCGCGGTGCTCACGCGCGATGTGCTGCTGGAGAATATTTGGGGCTATGGAAACGAGAGCGAAACCCGCACGGTCGATGTGCATATCCGTACCCTGCGGCAAAAGCTGGGCGCGGCGGGTTCGATGATTGAAACCGTGCGCGGCGTGGGCTACCGTATGGGAGAGCACGCATGAGAAAGCGCGTTTTCAGCAGTATTTTCCTCACCGCGCTGGTCACGCTGGCCGTAACCGTATCCCTGCTGCTGATGGCGGTGCATTCCGGGCTGTCGCAGGATTTGCGGGAGCGGCTGAGCGAGGAGTGCAACTATATCGCCGCGGCAGCGGTGTCCGGAGAGCAACAGGAACTGCAGCATATCGGCAGCGTATATGCCGACCGGATTACGCTGGTCGATACGGACGGCACAGTGCTGTATGACAACAAGAGCGACGCGGCGCAAATGGAAAACCATGCTTCACGTCCGGAAATTGCCGAGGCATTGGAAAAGGGCGTGGGAGAGTCCAGCCGCCTGTCCGATACATTGGCTGAGCAGACCGCTTACTATGCGATCCGGCTGGCGGACGGCACAGTGCTGCGCGTCTCCTCGACGGCGGACAGCGCGTTCGGCGCGTTATCGTCCGCGTCGCCGTGGATTGTGCTGATTGTGCTGCTGGCGCTGCTGGTAGCGGCGTTGCTGGCAAGCTGGCTGACCCATGTGTTTCTCGAGCCGATTGTGGCGCTTGATCTGCATGAGCCGCTCAAAAATGATGCGTATGATGAGTTGTCGCCGCTGCTGCACCGGATGGATAAGCAGAACCGTAAGATAGAGTCACAGCTGGGTGAACTCAAACGGCGGCAGGCGGAATTTGACGATATCACCGCCCGTATGGACGAGGGACTGGTGCTGTTTTCCGCCGCGGGCGATATCTTGTTTGCGAACCGTGCAGTGCGTGTCCTGTTTCCCAATGACAGCGCGGCCGGCGGTTACATGACGTTGTGCCGCGATGCGGAGTATATCCGCGTGGTGGAAAGGGCGCTCAGCGGCAAAAGCGCGCACGGACGAATGGAAAAGGACGGGCGTGTGTACGCGCTGACGGCAAGCTCGGTTGCCGGCGCAGGACAGAGCCATGCGGCGGTGTTGTTTGTGGTGGATGTCACCGAGCGCGAGCAGGCAGAGCGCCAGAGACAGGAGTTTACGGCGAATGTTTCGCACGAACTGAAAACCCCGCTGACCAGCATCATGGGCTTTGCGGAAATCATCGAAAACGGTATCGTTCGTGCGGAGGATATCGGTCGGTTTGCGGGCAAAATCCGGGGGGAAGCCCTGCGCCTGCTGACGCTCATCGAGGACATCATTCGGCTGTCCCAGCTGGACGAGGGTTTATCCGTACCGTTTGAGCCCGTTGAACTGTCTGCGCTGTGCGGCACGGTGTGCGACCGGCTCGCACACAAGGCGGCCGCGCACAAGATAACCTTGCATCTGACTGGTAAGCCGGTTACGGTGTCCGGTGAGCGGCGCACGCTTGAGCAGATGGTTTTTAATCTGGCGGACAATGCTATCGCATATAATAAGCCGCATGGAACGGTGACAATCCAAACGGGAGAGGAAAACGGTGTGCCGTTTGTGCGCGTGTCGGATACCGGTATCGGTATCGCGCCCGCCGACCAGCCGCGCGTGTTCGAGCGGTTTTACCGCGTGGATAAGAGCCACAGCAAGCAGACCGGCGGCACCGGTCTTGGCCTGTCGATTGTCAAGCACGGTGCGGCGCTGCACCACGCGCAGATCGATCTGCACAGCACACTGGGTCAGGGAACCGAAATTACGCTGCGCTTTCCTAAAGCAGACTAAGGCTATACCGCGCGATTTGATAATAATGCTCCTTTTATGAAAGACGGCGAGCTAAAACGCTGTCAATCATAAAAGGAGCATTGTTATGTCCAAACAAAGGGGATTGCGTATAGCAAAACAGAAAAATGGTGTGCGGAAGGTCAAAGATAAATTCAGCAAGTATGCGGCAGGACGGCTGAAAAAATGAGAAGGAACACGCATGTATCAAAGCTCGGCAACTGTAATAACGCCCTCGGTTGCACTAATCCAGTTGATCAGTGTGTTGATTGGGCATTTTCGATGCAGCCGCAGAGAGAAAATCGCGCAGGCATTGTGGCTTTCGCTGCCCGAGGCGCGTGTGATCTCAATGTCCATAATGGTCAGATTGTGTTGCCGGAAAAGCTGTAGCACACGCTCCAGACAGGTTTTGTCAGCGTATTCCATGTAGAGATTGACTTCCGGAACATGATCGAGAATACGGTATTCGATGCGTGAAAAGATGATCTCCGCTACCAGCACCAGCACCGTGGCACAGATACCGCCCTCGTAGAAGCCGGCACCCAGCGCAAGGCCGATGATGGCGGCCGTCCACAGCCCGGCAGCGGTTGTCAGGCCTTTGACGCGTTGCCGCCGCGTGACAATGATGGTGCCCGCGCCAATAAAGCCGATGCCTGCCACAACCTGTGCGCCCATGCGGGACATATCGGTATAGTAATGCAGGTTAAGATAGAGAAACTGACTGGTCATCGTGGTTATGGATGCGCCCAAACAAATCAGGATATGCGTCCGGAAGCCCGCCGGACGGCGTTTATAGGCACGCTCAATGCCGATCAGCCCGCCGCACAGCACCGAAAGCAGCATGCGCAGCGTGATTGAAGCCAGCGTAATGTCGCGCAGGCCGTCAAAAATGGGTAGCATGAACGATCCTCCTTAAAATTCGTCAATGGTGTAAACGCTGTCAAGCTCGGCGATGGCGGTCAGAATACGGGTGTGCGGCTGCTTTTGCTTTAGATGAATGGAAAAAACCGCGCTCGGGTTTTTGGAGCCTTCCGCGCCGCTGCGGTTGATATCCACATCGCAGATCTGCGCGCCCTGCTCCTTGATGCGGTTGATGATCGTGCCGATGTTGTCAAGGGAGTGAAATTCCACATAGATGTTGATGAAGCGGGCGCGCTCAATCAGCATGTTTTCGATGATGGGCAGAAAGCGCATGCTCAGGAACATCAGCAGCACGCACAGGATGACACATTCGTAAAAGCCTGCGCCGATGGCCAGCCCCATGCAGGCGGACGCCCACAGACCGGCGGCGGTTGTCAGGCCCTTGATCGCTTGGCGGCCCGTGACCAGAATGGTGCCCGCGCCCAGAAAACCAATACCGTTGATGACTTGTGCGCCGAAGCGCGAAACATCGGTGCGCTGCCCGATGGACTCTGCCAGCGAGGGCCAGTGCAAATCCAGTGCGATGCTCTCGTATTGACCGAGCAGCATGGTCAGCGCGGCGCCCAGACAGACCAGCATATAGGTGCGGAATCCGGCTGGACGGCGCTTGCGTCCGCGCTCCAGACCGAGCAGGCCGCCGCTGATCATGGCAAGGGCCAGCCGAAAGAATAGGGAGACCGCATTAAGTTCGCGCATATACGACAAGAGTTCATACAATTCGGGTAACCTCACCTTTCTGCATTGATGTGGCAGTGCTCCAGTGGGGGAGAGCATGCCGGGTTAAAGTGTTTTGGTGGCGACGATGTTGACATCCGTGTCCAAAATATGGGCGGCCAGCACCTGACCGACCTTGATCGGCGCCTGTACGTCCAGTGTGTTGATCAGTCGCATGCAGTCAAACATTTTCTCCTTGGGCAGCGGCTTGTCGGTCTTGACCGGAAGGCGCGGGATTGCGGCACCCTGCACGCGCACGGTTGAAGTAATGATGCGAACGGGGTGCAGCAGCTCGCTGCGGGCATATTCCGCGCCGCGCGGACAGGCGTTGCCGGTTACAGCAAAGTCATTATCCTCGTCCACTGTGAGGTGACAGCCCTTGGGGCAGGTGATGCAGATTAGGTTGGTCATGCCTGTGCCTCCTCAATTGCAATCGTAACCGTGCCCTTGGCCTTGGCCAGCAGAGCGCACGGCAGCTTGATGTTTTCCATTTCGCCCGGCGCCATGTGCTCACGCGGGAAAGCGGCGATCTGCGCGCCGGTCTCATCGGTGATCACGATGCGGCTGCTGCCGCAGATGGCGCGCACACGGAAGAATACGTCGACCGTCTTGTAATCCGTGTCCTTGTGGATATGCTGCGGCACAGTGTAGCCCACCAGATTGCCGTTTTTCAGCTCGATCACATCATCCGTCGCAGCGCGCTGGCCGCGACAGTATGCGGCGGCGGCGCGGCCCGCCCGGGCGGCCTCCGCGGTGACGAAATCGACCAAATCATGTACGTGCAGTACGTTGCCGCAGGCAAATACCCCGGGCAGAGAGGTTTGCATATTTTCAAAGACAACCGGGCCGTTGGTGCGTGCGTCCATTTGGATGTTCGCCCCGCGCGACAGCTCGTTTTCCGGAATCAGGCCGACCGACAGCAGCACGGTGTCGCAGTCGAAGGTCATTTCGGTGCCGGGGATGGGGCGGCGGTCGGGGCCGACCTTGGAGACGATGACCCGCTCGACACGGTCGCGGCCCTGAATGTCGGTAATCGTGTGGGACAGATAAAGCGGGATGTCAAAGTCGTGCAGACACTGCACGATATTGCGCATCAGACCGCCCGAATAGGGCATTACCTCGACACAGGCGAGCACCTTGGCGCCTTCGAGCGTCATCCGGCGCGCTATAATCAGGCCGATGTCGCCCGAGCCCAGAATAAGCACCCGTTTGCCGACCATATAGCCCTCGATATTCAGATACCGCTGTGCGGTGCCCGCGGTGAACACGCCTGCCGGACGGGTGCCCGGAATGGCGATAGCACCGCGCGTGCGTTCGCGGCAGCCCATGGCCAGCACGACGGCCTGTGCCTGCAACACTTCATAGCCGCCTGCCGCGGAGACGAGATGAATCTGCTTGTCGGGCGTGATGTCGAGCACCATCGTGTCCAGTCGCACGTCTACGCCGGTCTGGCCGACCATGTCGATAAAGTGGCCGGCATATTCCGGGCCGGTCAGTTCCTCATGGAAGTAGTGCAGGCCGAAGCCGCTGTGGATGCACTGGTTGAGGATGCCGCCCAGTTCGCGGTCGCGTTCGACAATACAAACCGAGCGGCAGCCGTCCTCCCACGCGGCCTGTGCCGCGCTCAGGCCGGCAGGGCCGCCGCCAATGATGACAAGATCGTAATTCATGCCTGCTCCCCTCCCTTGGTCACGCCGGTGAGAATATAGGTGCCCTCGCCGTCCTGGCAAATGTCCAGCGGATTGCGGCCCAGCTCGCGGGCGAGAATGTCCAGCACGCGCGGACCGCAGAAGCCGCCCTGACAGCGTCCCATGCCCGCTCCGGCGCGGCGCTTGATGCCGTCGATGGAACAGGGCGGGATAGGGGAGTGAATCGCCGCGACGATCTCGCCCTCGGTGATCGTTTCACAGCGGCAGATGACGCGGCCGTAACGCGCATCCTTGGCAATAGCGGCGGCTTTTTCTGCGTCGGACAGGTCTTTAAAGCGGATTTGCTCGCGTTGGCCGTTCCAAGCGGCCTTTTTCTCCAAAGAAAGGCCGCTCTTTTCCAACAGTTCGACGGCATACTCGCCGATGGCGGGCGCGGCGGACAGGCCGGGGGATTTGATGCCTGCCAGATGCAGAAGATGCGGCATGCCCTTCGCGGGACGAATAATGAAATCCGCTTCGCTGGTATTGGCACGCACACCGGCGAAATTGCGAATGGACTGACGGAAATCCACGTCCGGCACGCTCTTTCGACTGGTTTGGACAACCGAATCCATGCCGGAGCGTGTGTTTTCACGGCTGAGCGGACCTTCGACCTCCTGTGCGTTTGGGCCGACAATCAGGTTGCCGTGTACCGTCGGCGCAACCAGCACGCCCTTGCCCGCTGCGGTTGGGCACTGGAAGATGACACGGCTGACCATGTCCCCGCTCGATTTGTCCAGCAGATAGTATTCACCGCGCGAGGGGTGCGCTTCCCATTCGGCAGCGCCCGATGCCATCGCACTGATTTCATGGCCCCATCCGCCCGCGCAGCTGGCTACAAAGCGGCTTTCGCAGTCGCCGGAGGTGGTATGTATCAGGATGGAGTCGCCGTGCTCCTCCAAACCGGTGACTGCACTGCGCAGACGCAGTTCCACACCGTTGCGCACGGCGACCTCCGCTTGTGCGATGCACAGACCCCACGGGTCGATAATGGCAGCGGAGGGTGCATACAGCGCGGCACACACGTTTTCCGATAAATTCGGCTCCATTTCGCGCGCCGCATCACCGTCCAGTATCTGTAGGTCGGGGACACCGTTGCGCTTGCCGTTTTCGTATAAATGCTCCAGATGCACGCGATCTTCCGCGCTGAAGGCGACAACAAATGAGCCGATGCGTTTGTATTTGACCGAAAGCGACCGGCAAAGCTGCTCCATGATGGCAGAGCCGCGCACATTGAGCGCTGCCATCAGCGTGCCGTATGCCGGATCGTATCCCGCATGTACCACCGCGCTGTTGGCCTTGGTGGTTCCCATGGCAACGTCGTTTTCCCGTTCCAAAACCAGTACACGCAACCGATATTGTGAAAGCGTGTAAGCCAGAGACGCGCCGATCACACCGCAGCCGATAATCGTTACATCATACATACTTTCATCCCCTCCGTCATGGGTTGCAGAAATAAAAAAGCCAAAACAAACCGCTGTACAACAATTCGTGCACAGGAGCTCGCTTTGACTCATCTCTCCAAGAAAACGAAACCACTTTTCATTGATGAGTCTACTATAACACAGCGTTTTTTTGATTGCAAGAAAAAGATTGTGCTGGTGGTGATGATATGCGCCATAACTCGACAAATCTGTTTATCACCTCCACTTTATTATATTCGCGTGCATTTTTCAATGGGAAAAAGTGATTTTATCATGCGGTAGAGGACGGAAGTTTTTGGGATTGAGCCGTTTACCGTATTCCGTTTATTTACTGATAAAGGATAAAACGGAAACGGGCCGGATATCGGAAAAAATATACGGCGCAATCGACAAGCCCGGCAATTCTGTGGTATGATAATAGGGCCTTGGAGAGGTGCATCCGTTGACTTACACGGCATGGAGGTGATACGGTGTGCATGTAATGCTCTGTTTGGATAACAAGGACGGGATGCTGTTCAATCATCGACGGCAGAGTCAGGACCGTATTCTGCGCAGCCATATCCTATCCTTATGCGGCGCGCGGGGATTATGGCTCAATGCGTATTCCGCCGGACAGTTTACGCAGGAGGAGCACGCCCGTCTGCGGGTTGATGATCGATTTCTCGCGCTGGCTGGGGAGGGAGACTATTGTTTTGTCGAAGATCGGCGGATAGAGCCGTTTTTGGACAAGATAGAGCATATCATTCTTTTCGGCTGGAACCGTGCCTACCCGGCGGACCGGTATTTTGACCGGACGGTACTGCGTCAGGGCTGGATCTTGCGGGAAACGGACGAATTTGTCGGTTGCTCGCACGCAAAAATCACAAAGGAAGTTTACGAAAAATGCAAAAAATGATGAGAAAAGTGTTGCCGGTGCTGCTGTGTATGCAGTTCTTGCTCTCCGGCTGCGCAATGCTGCGACCGCAGCAGGCCGTTTCGCTGGAGGATGTTCCGGCATACAACGGCGAGCCGTATGTGGAGATAGACGGCAACGTGCCGGATTTTCCGGAGGAGGACAAGGCGCCGCAATCGTTTGAAAGCTACGCGCCGCTGGACTTTTTGGGACGGTGCGGCACGGCCTATGCCTGCATTTCCACCGATCTGATGCCGACCGAGGAGCGCGGCTCGATTGGACAGGTCAAGCCATCCGGCTGGCAGACGGTCAAATATGATTTTGTGGACGGAAAGTATCTGTATAACCGCTGCCATTTGATTGGATATCAACTGACGGCGGAAAATGCGAATGAGGAGAATTTGATTACCGGCACGCGATATTTAAATGTAGAGGGTATGCTCCCGTTTGAAAATCTGGTGGCAGATTACATCAAAGAGACCGGAAACCATGTATTGTACCGTGTCACACCCATCTTTGAGGGAGATAACCTCGTGGCCTCCGGCGTGCAGATGGAGGCCCTTTCGGTGGAGGACGAGGGGGATGGTATTTGCTATAACGTATATTGCTATAATGTGCAGCCCGGTGTGCAGATTGATTATGCAACCGGAGAGAGCCGCGAGGCGGACGCCACGCAGACGGATGGGGCGCAAGAGACACAGGAATATGTGCTGAACACCAGTTCCAAGAAAGTCCACCTGCCGGATTGTTCCAGTGTCGTAAGCATCGGAGAAAAGAATAAACAATATTATACCGGAAGCTACGAGGATTTGCTGGAGCAGGGGTATTCCCTTTGCGGCAACTGCTTGGGGAAATAGCAAAGGAGTCAGACGGAAAAAGCCGTTTCTCTGCGTCAAAGGCAGAGAAACGGCTTTTATGGTTTGGTATATGTATTGGTCAGGCAGTCGGTGTCTCACAGTTTTCGTGCTCAATGATTTTGATGAGCGTGACATGCCGGTCATCGGCATCCTGTACGACAAAATCCAGATTTTTATAGGTAAGCGTTTCCCCCTGCTTGGGGATATGCTCGAGCTGATCGATCATCCAGCCGTTGACCGTAGTATAGGTATCCGCTGCCTCGTCATTCTCATAGCCGAAGTTGGTCAGCACATCCTCGAAATCAGCGGCGCCGCGCGCCAGATATTCATGGTTTCCGGTTTTCCAGCATTGCTCGACAACACGGTCGTGCTCGTCCCAGATTTCCCCGACCAGTTCCTCCAGCACATCCTCCAGTGTCACAATGCCCAGTGTGCCGCCATACTCATCCGCCACCACGGCGATATGCGATTTGTTTTTTTGCAGCATTTTGAGCAGCTCACCGATTTTCATGGTTTTAGCAACGAAAATCGGGGGCTTGACAATCACGTCAATCGAGCGGTTGGAGGGGGCGACTTCGTTATAGAAGTCCTTCTCATGAATGATGCCGACGATATTGTCGATAGAATCCCGATAAACCGGCAAGCGGGAAAAGCCGGTTTCCTTAAACAGCTTGGCAATGGTTTGATTATCCGTATTCTCCGAGATGCCGACGATATTAACGCGCGGGGTAAAGATTTCCACAACCTCCACGTCGCTAAATTCAATTGCGCTGCGGATGAGGTCGCCTTCCTGCTCGTCGATACCGCCTTCGCTTTCGGCTTCATCGACCATGGTCAGCAGTTCCTCTTCCGAGATTGAGGTATCCTCCGCGGTTTTGAAAACCAGAGAAAGCAGCTTTTTCCACTGGACAAACAGAAAGTTGATCGGCGTGAGAATATAGATAAGAACCTGAATGATCGGCGCGGATAAGCGGGCAAACAGCTCCGGCGATTCCTTTGCCAAGGTTTTCGGGGAAATCTCACCGAAAATCAGCACGACAACGGTAGTGACAATGGTGGAGAGGGATGGTCCGGTTTCTTCACCCGCCCAACGGATAAACAATACCGTTGCAACCGATGCGGACGCAATGTTGACGATATTGTTGCCGATGAGGATAGTGGACAGCAATTTATCGTACTGGTCGGCGAGCCGCAGCACCAATGCCGCCCGCTTGTCGCCCTTTTCGGCAAGGCTTTTGATGCGGATACGGTTGAGAGAGGAAAAAGCGGTCTCCGTAGAGGAGAAAAACGCGGACATAATAAGGCAGGCGATAATGATGATAATACCTACTGATGTGTTCATGTTATGTTCCTTTCGAAGTGTTTTTTAAAGTGCAGTCGTTATCGGCGCTACTCCAAAAAAACTTCGATCGGACGAAACGGTAATCGGCCCGCAGGATCAGGGTCAGACATAGAAACAGGATACCACCTTTCTTTGTAAATCATGACAAGTTAATGCTGTATATTATACAGAGTTTAATGTATTTCGTCAAGATGGCCGTGCCCGGTTTGCCAGTGACAAGCGGGCGCAAGCGTGTTTTTATTTCAGCTTTTCGCTGTTGGCAAAGCGGAAAACGGTCATAAACAGGATTTTGATGTCCAGCAGAAACGTCCAGTTTTCAATGTAATACAGGTCGTGCTCAATGCGCCCCTGAATCGAGGTATCGCCGCGGAAACCGTTGACCTGCGCCCAGCCGGTAATGCCGGGACGCACTTGGTGCTTGACCATGTAAAGTGGGATTTCCTCCTTAAACTGATTGACAAAATAGGGGAGTTCGGGCCGTGGGCCGACCAGACTCATATCCCCTTTGAGCACATTAAAAAATTGCGGCAGCTCGTCGATGGAGAATTTGCGGATGAAAGAGCCGAATTTAGTCTTTCGGGGATCGATGTTGGTGCTCCAGCCGGTGGTTTGCTTGTCATTGACCCGCATGGAGCGGAATTTGTACATATAAAACGTCTTTTTGTTCAGTCCAACCCGTTCCTGCTTAAATAAAATAGGGCCGGGAGAGGATAGCTTGACGCCGACAACCGCAAACAGCATGAGCGGTGAAGTGACCAAAATGAGCAGCAGAGAACCGATGATGTCCATGCCGCGTTTGACAAATGCGTTTCCGATATTATCCAGCGGGATGTGTCGGATATTGACCAGTGCGATTCCCCCGACCTCGTCGTACACCGGATGCGCAGGCATAAAACGACTGTAAAAAGGAATCAGGGAGACCTTGATGCCGTGCTTTTCACTGTTTGAAATGATACCCTGTAAATAGGAATATTCATCCGCCTCCAAAGCGATGACTACTTCATCCGGATTAATCCGGTCGAGCACTTTGGAAAGGGCGTTGTAGTTGCCCAGATAGGAGATGCCGGGCAAGCAGTCATGCGGGGCAAGGTAGTGATCGATGGAAAAGCCCAACGTGCGGTCCTGACGGATTGCCTGATAGTAGGTGCGCGCCTGTTCGCCGCATCCGATGAGCAGCACATGCTTGAGGTTGTAGCCTTTTTCGCGGAGGGTGCGCAGGGTGCGCCGCAAAAACCAGCGCTTGACGGTGATAAACAGCGTGGCCAAAGCAAAAAAGATAAGCAGCGTCCAGCGAGAAAGGTGAAACTCCTTGAAAACAAAGAAAAATGCCAGCATCAGTCCGAACAGGATGGCATTGCAGCGGAGCAGCAGACTGAATTCGGTTAAAAAGTTTTTGGAGCGGAATGAATCATAGAGTCCCATCAAACTGTATAGGAACCACAGAAGAGGGATGATGCAAACGGTAGCATACAGGTAATAAGAAAGCGCAATATGGCCGGGTTCGCCCTGAAAAAGCACAAAGCGGATAAAATAGGCCAGCAGCATGCAGGGGAATAAAAGCAGCACATCGGTCAGCCCATTGATCTGGTTGAGCGTTTTTTGGTTTTCTTTGATCACCGGTCGATCCTCCCAAACAAATGGATTGTTTTTATTTTACCATATCCGACCGCAATATTCTACAGGAGAACCACTCTTAACTTGACAAAAAGTGCGGTATGCGGTAATATTTTAAGCGAATAAAGAACAGGACGCGGGTGGGAAAAGTCGCCTGCGTTTTCTTTTGGAGGCGTGTCGTTATGCGAGCAAAGGGGAAAGTGCTGTATATTGCCTCGACATTTGGACATCTCGCATCCTTTCATCAGCCATATTTGCAGTGGTTCGCTCTTCAGGGATATGAAGTGCATGCGGCTGCGGGCGGAACAGCATGCAATTTGGCTGGAGTGAGCCGCTGCATCTCATTGCCGTTTGAAAAAAGCATGTTTTCTCCGAAAAATCTGGCCGCTGTGTGGGCGTTATATCGACTGATGCGGGCGGAGCGGTATAAAATGATAAGTCTGCATACTGCTCTGGCGGCGTTTTTTGCGCGGCTGGCGGTTGTTCCGTTAGGAAAACAAGGGCCATGTGTGCTCAATACAGTGCATGGCTATTTGTTTGATGGGAATACGCCGTGGGCCAAGCGTATGCTGCTGCTGGGCGCGGAGCGGATGACGGCGCCGGTAACGGATTGGCTGCTGACCATGAATCGGCAGGATGCGGAAATCGCATGCAGGTATCGTCTGGGGAAAAAGCATATGCTGACAAAAGGCATGGGCGTGGATTTCACACGGTTTACGCCGCCCAAACAGAATCAGCGGGAGGAGCTGCGATTGCAGTTGGGACTCAAGCTGTCCGATCTGGTTCTGATTTATGCGGCGGAGTTTTCCGAGAGAAAAAACCAGAGCATGCTGATAGAGGCGATGCAAAGCCTGCCCGAGCATGTCGTGCTGCTGCTGCCGGGACAGGGAAAAACGCGGGAGGCATGTCGAATGCAGGCGGGAAAAGCCGGACTGACCGATCGCATACGGTTTCCGGGATTTGTGCGGGACATGGAGAACTGGTACCGTGCATCGGACATCTGCGTGTCATCCAGCCGAATTGAGGGGTTGCCCTTCAATATGATGGAGGCAATGGCTTGCGGTCTGCCGGTGGTTGCCAGCGATATCAAAGGACATCAGGATTTGGTGTGTGATAAAGAAAATGGTTTGTTATACCCGTTTGGAGACGCGCAGGCATTTGTAAATGCGGTGCAGCGCATGCAGGATGAAAATATGCGGCAACGCATGGGAGAGGCTGCAAGGCGTTTCGTGCAGCAGTTCGGTATCACGGAGGTTTTCCCGGAATTGACATCCTTGTACGAAAAGGCGGCAAAAGACTTTCGCTGAAAAGGATTGTATTATATAATAAGGTATCAATGAAAAAAACGCTGCACATGCGGCAGCGTGAAGGAGGACACTAATCATGAAGGGAAAAACGGCTCAACCGGTTAAGACAGAGCGATGGTGGCTGTATATCATTGCAGCTATCACGGTATTTTTTATACTGAGCTTTGAAAATAACGGTTCTTATTATACGCAGAAGGTAGTCGGACTACTGGGGACGGTGGCCGTGCTATGCGGCCTGCTTTTTGCGGACAAGCAGCGTGTCAAACGGCTGCTGACGCCGCCGGCATTTGCGGTGTTTGCGTATATGCTTCTGGCGGGCATTTCGACGCTTTACGCACGTTCCGGTAAGTTTGCGGTTGCTGAATTTGCTTGTCTGCTGGCTGCGTTTGCCGTATTTATGGTCATTGTGCTGTATGCGCAGGATAGCAAAACCGCATTCCGCCGTACAGCAGCTGTTTTGGCATGCGCCGCGGCGCCTGTGGGTGTGCTGTCGATTGACGCTGCGTCCAGCAATATTCTGATGCGTCCGTTTCGGGTGCTCATGGAAGCGATTGGAGCGGGCTACGGCGATACCGGTTCGTATTTCTATTCGCGTCTGCATACCATTTTCGGCAATCCGAACACATATGCCGGCCTGATGTCGATTGCGTGCCTGCTCTCGTTGTGGCTGGTGCTGACGGCGGAAAGCAGAAAACAGAAAATCCTGTGCACCATTCTGCTGATGATCAATGCGGTATCCTATCTGCTGGCGTTTTCCATGGGTTCGCTTGGTGTGTTTGTGGTGGCTTGTCTGCTGATGCTTGCACTCAGCCCCAAAGAACAGAGAACCGGCTTTCTCCTGCTGCTGGTGCAGACTGCCGTGGTTGCGTTGGTTGTGGGTGCGGTATCGGTCAAGGGGTTTGGCGATACCGTGACGGGTTCGCCGCTTCCGATCCTGATGCTGGTGCTGGGCTGCGCTGCGGCCTGCGCGCTGGAGGTATGCGTGCGTGATAAGGCATCGGCAGTGCTGTCCGGCAAGGGAAAGATACTGCTTGCCGCCATTGCGGGTATCGTAGTGGTGGTTGTGATTTATTTGATTGCCGCGCTTTCGGTCACCGGCGCTTATACTTTCGGTACAGAGGGCGACTTCCGACGCACGGCGGATCTCGGTGCGGGAGACTATACCTTGACGATTGAAGCAAGCGCACCGGTAGACGTGCGTGTTGCCTATAAAAATACCAATAACCTCATCCAGAACAATGAAACCGATGTGGCAAGCGGAACCTCTGATGCTCCGATCACCTTCTCGGTGCCGGAGGACAGCGAATTGGTATTCTTCTATTTTTCCAGTAGCCAGCCGGGCACAACGGTCAGCAGCGCCGCGTATGATGGAACGGAAAGCGGCAGCATCAAGCTGGGTTATAAGCTGCTGCCTGCTTTCATTGCCGACCGTATTCAGGACTTGTCGGCCAACGGCAACGTCGTGCAGCGCCGTGTGTATTGGCAGGATGCCATCAAGCTCTGGCAGACCGCACCGGTCTTTGGCCGTGGACTTGGCGGTTTTGAGAACGGCGTCGTGTCCGTGCAGGATTATTACTATGAAACCAAATACGCCCATAACCATTATGTCGAAGCGTTGTGCGACCTTGGCGTGCTGGGATTGGTAGCATTCCTTGCCGTGCTTGGCACCGCTGTTTGGGCGCTGGTCAAGAGCCGTAAGCAAAAGCCGCTCATGGTGATGCTGCTCGGGGCCTGCGTGGTGCAGATGTTCGGTCAGGCGATCAGTGACGTCACTTGGTCGGTCGGCGGCTGCTTGCCGATGTTCTTCGCAGTGCTGGCGCTGATTACGCTGTATTGCGGCGACTGTCTGCGCATTAAAGTGCCGGAAGGCAGCAAGGGCGGCGCGGTGCGCTGGCCGGTTGCCGCGATATCGGCCGTATTCATTGTGCTGATTGGCCTGAATCTAATGGCACAGAGTATTTTTTACGGGAATGGCCTGACGCTGGACAAACTGAAAACCTGTGCCAAAATTGACTTGTTTGAGAAAAACGATTATAAGCTGACCTACCTGCTCTCCGGCGGCAATGAGGAGGGGGTGGCGGATCGGTATGCCGCTGATCTGGCGGCGACGGAATCCAACTCCATCACCATCCCGTTGGCACAATATTATGCAGGAACCGGACAGTATACCAAGGCGTTGGATACGCTGGATCAGGGAACGGGATACATGCGCGCAGATAAAGCCGCGTGGCAGCAGATGTTTGATGTGTATGAATCCATCATCGACCCCGTTGGGCAGTTCAACGCAGTGCAGCTCTTCGCGGATGACAGTTATATACAGCGCATGGTGGCAGGGTATGAAAAGCTGCGGCAGGTCAATGCCGAGCAACTGGATGAGGTGCTGCTGACAGCGAAGAACAATGCGTTTTTGAATAAACTGCTGGCAGTGGCCGTCCTGGAGCCATACAATCAGAGCGATGCGCTTAGCATATTCTCTAATTTAGGCTTGGATACGGCAACGGCGCCGGATGTCAATGGTGACGGAGTGCCGGACTGCGCGACGGTGCAGGAAGGCGAGGTCGTCTGGAATGCAAACGGCTCGTTTACGGCGCAAACGGACAGCTTGGTTTTGTTCAGCACTGTGACAATAAATGAAGGATTATATCGGTTGACGATACAGAGCAGCGATAAGACCGGCGCGGTGGAAGGTTATATGGGTGGCAATGCCGTAGCAATTGACGCGGCCACTGGCGAGAGCGCGCCGATACAGGATTTGGGCGGTGCCTTTGAGGGTAATGTGTCCGTGCGCGTAAAAGCGGGTACAACGGTTGGCAGAGTGACCTATAACCGCGAATAAAAGCGAATATTGCGGCCGTTGCAATATTACACCCGTGTTACATTCGTGCCGCTTTGCTTGACCCTCAAAAAAACCTGTGGTATTATAATTTCCGAAAAGAGCACAATGCTCAAAAAATTTAAGGAGGAAAAATCCCATGAAGAATCTTAAAAAGGTTCTCGCACTGGTGCTGGCGTTCGCTTGCGCGTTCACCATGTTCGCTGGTGCGGCATTCACGGATGCGGCTGACATTCAGCAGACCGAAGCCGTAGAAATGCTCTCTGCGTTGGGTGTCATCAATGGTTACACTGATGGCTCTTTCAAGCCCAACGACACGATCTCTCGCGCGGAAGCTGCGAAGATGATCTACACCATCTGGAACGGCGGCAATGACAACGCGTCTGCTTTCGCAGGCAAGTCTGTTTTCACCGACGTTTACTCCGGCCACTGGGCAGAAGGCTACATTAACTTCTGCTACACCAATGGCATCATCAACGGTAAGGGCAACAGCAAGTTCGCTCCGGACGACAAGGTTACCGGTACCGAGCTGGCTAAGATGCTCCTCATCTGCATGGGCTATCAGGCTGACAAGTCCGGCCTGACCGGCACTGGCTACACCCAGCGCACCAACGCTCTGGCTTCCCAGAATGGCCTGTATGACGATGTGACCGCAGCTGTTGGCGAGGCTATGCCGCGTCAGTTCGCTGCTCAGATCATGTACAACGCTCTGGGCGCTGACACTGTTAAGTGGAGCACCGATGCCAATGCGTACGAGAAGGTTACCACCACCGTTATGCTCGGCACTCCGAACGGCGACGGCACCTTCACCTTCCAGACCACCGTTGTAAACGAGACCATGGGCAAGAAGTGCATGGATCTGGTTACCACGAAGGATGTTCTCCTGACCAAGGTTGAGAAGGAAGACGCTCGTGACACCTACGCTCTGTACATGAACGGCAGCAACAAGGCAAGCTATACCCGCGTTGCAAACGATTACACCAACCTGGTTGGTCAGAACGTTAACGTTATGTACAAGGATAACGACACCACCAAGGTTTATGGCGTTTACGCAAATGAGGACTCTAAGGTTGTAGCTACTGGCTACATCGGCCAGTTGGACAATGGCTCCAGCACCTCTAAGATCAAGCTGGCTGGCACCGAGTACAACTTGGATGGCACCAATGCTACCAACATGGTTTACGAGCTGAACCGCGACGTAAATACGGTTGCAGCATCTACCCTGTCCTCTAAGGTCATCAATGATGGCGCTAACGGCCGCACCCGCAATGCTGCTGCTGGCGAGATCAAGCTGGTTGACAACACCGGCAACGGCAAGGTTGATACCGTAGTATTCACTCCGGTTAAGGTTGGCAAGGTTACGGCTGTTACCAAGACCTCTGTCACCATCGACAACGGTGTTGGCACTGTCAAGTTCGCTGACGATACCATCTATGACGGCATCGCGAAGGGCGACTATGTCCGTGTTATCGCTTCCGACAACACCACCGAGGGCGGCAACCACATCGAGAAGCTCGACGTTGTGAACGCTAAGGTTGAGGGCGAGCGCACTGCTTCTAACGAGGTTAAGGTTGACGGCACCTGGTACAAGCTGGCTTACGACGGCGCAAGCTACGTAACCGCTACCACCGGCACGACCTACAATCTGGTTATCGTTGGCAACACCGTTCTGTACGCTGACGAGACCGAAGGCAGCATCGCAAATGTTGCATTCGTAAGCGCTACTGAGGCTCCGGCAACTGTTCTGGGCACCAACAACAAGACTGTTAAGGCTCGTATGTACTTTGCAGACGGCACCGATGCTACGGTTACCATCTCCAAGGAAGCTGGCACTAAGCTGACTGGCGACGTAACCTTTGCTGACAACACCATGGTTACCTACACCAAGCTGTCTGACAACACTTACGATGTTGAGAAGCTGAGCGCTTCCAACCTGGCTGGCTGCAAGACCTTTGTTGCCAATGGCTCCATTGCTTCTGGCGCTACCAGCACGTACTACGACTCCAAGATCAGCGGCTTCTCCATCGCGGACGATGCTGTGATCTTCGTTAAGACGGGCGGTGACAAGGCTGAGACCAAGGTTCTGACCGGTGCTCAGGTTAAGAGCTGGGATAAGGAAATCAAGGACGCTAGCAATGCTGTAGTTGCCTTCAACACTTCTTATCTGACCGATGAGAGCAATGGCATTGACTACATCAAGGCTGCTACTCTGGTTACTGGCTCTAACATCTCTGTTCCGGGCGCTGCGGACACCTCTTACGCTTACGCAGTAACCGATCAGTACACCACCACCAGCACGCCGAACGGCGAGAAGAAGATCGCTGTTGAGGCTTGGAATGGCACTGAGACCGTTACTCTGTACGCTGACGGCCTGTCCTTCGGCACCACGATCTCTGCTGGCAAGCTGTTCTCCTACAGAGTAAACGGCAGCTACATCGAGGGCGTTACTGTTGCGACTTCCGAAGCTGCAGTACTTGGCTTCGACGGCAAGGCTGAGGGCGAGATCAAGATTCAGGATGCTGGCGTTGCTTCTGACAAGACCTACACGCTGGCTAAGGATTGCGTCGTCCTGACTGTTGACGATGCCAAGACCGCAGGCATGGCTGGCGCAGGCATTGACAGCATCGTTGAGGCTGGCTACAACACTGCTGGCACGAAGCGTCTGGTCAACATCTCTTACCTGCTCGATAGCGACGGCAAGATTGCTGTTATCGTAATCGACGCTGAGAACAACAAGATGGATCCGGAGACTGTTGCTGGTGTCTAATCTCTGATTTAGATATTACGTTATAGTCTCTAAACAGGAAACCCCCGAGCGAAAGCTCGGGGGTTTTTTGTATTAAACAAGAGCAATATAATTATAAACGACGTTGGAGCGGTTGGATGCCAAGCAGTTATTTGAGCCGCCAACGGTCACTACAAAGCCATTTTCGCAAATAGAAAGCACAGGGCCGACCTCACCATAATAATAAGCATTGGAAGTGTCGACAGCAAGTCCACCGAAACAGGCGATTTCATTTTGTGAATCCATGACACCGTAATTTGTCATGAGCAAAACGGCTTTTGGTGTTTTGCCAATATAGATAACACGGTTTTGAGTATTATCGCCAACATATCTGTCATAAATGACCTCGCATTTTTCCGCAACTTTGGCGGTTTGCGAATGGATCTGCCTTTGTAAATTGTCGAAAGCAGCCTCACGCCCACTTGTTTCTGCCATCACCGATTGTTCAATTTCTGTGAAATGATCGCGCACATCCTGTGCCAGTTTGTCGTTGGTCACACTGCCGGAGGGAATGTTGCCAAGCACTGCATCCGAAATCTGGGACTGTACATTTTCGACCGCGCTCTGCACAGTGTCGGCAGGCACACCTGCAGTGCGCTGGAAGCCTAACCCAGCAGCGGCAGTGGTGGCGGTGAGGGAATCACATAACGTGTTATGTGTCTGACGAAGTTCCTCCGGACTACTGTCAAAATAGGCTTTTAGATCATTGGGCTGCATATTGGGCTGGTCAGGTAGGGAAGAAATTTTTTTGGTGAAATTCAACAGCTTGTTTTGTGAAAAACTCATGGAAACCTCCTTGCATGGTATGGAGCCGCGCGTGTATTGTGTTACGATACGTACGCGCGGAGCCAAATTCAAATTCTTTCAAGTGCGGGAGACAAGCATATCCATAGAATAGAAGAAAATGCAGAAAAAGCAAGATCAAAGATTACACCATCGGTTTTTCTTGCATTTTAGCGCGAATATTGTATAATGATAATATCATGCGGCAGAGGTGCAAAGAGGCATCAACGTGCTGTGGCTCCCGCAAACAGGTCTGCATGGAATGGGTAGAAACGGCCCGTGCAAAAAGGGGAGCGAAGCCTGTGCTTCGCTCCTTTTCCTGTTTTATAACAGAGGGGAAGGGGTAATCATATGGAGACGTTCTCCCGCATCGTATCGGCGATTGACAATTGGATTTGGGGCTTACCAATGATTGTTTTACTGCTTGGTACGCATATTTTTATGACGCTGCGCACTGGCTTTATCCAACGCAAGACATTCACCGGCATTCGTCTGTCCCTGACCAAGGATCCGGATTCTCCGGGCGACGTCAGCCAGTTTCAGGCGTTGACAACCGCATTGGCCTCTACCATCGGTACGGGTAACATTGTCGGCGTTGGTACAGCGGTATTCCTTGGCGGGCCGGGGGCGGTGCTTTGGTGCTGGCTGACCGGTGTGTTTGGCATCGCAACCAAATATGCGGAAAGCCTGATTGCGGTAAAATACCGCGTGCAGACCAAGGACGGACGCATGCAGGGTGGCGCAATGTATGCGCTGGAGCGTGGGTTGCGCTTGAAATGGTTGGGAGTGGCGTTTGCAGCGCTGGCGATGCTGGCCTCGTTCGGTATCGGCTGTGGCACGCAGATCAATGCAATTTCGGAAATCATTCAAGGTAACAGTCCGATTTATATTCCACCATTGGTTATCGGTGTCGTATTTGCGGCAATTACAGCCGTGGTTATTATCGGTGGTATTCAGTCGATCGCAATTGTTTGTGAAAAGCTGGTGCCGTTTATGGCAGCGTTTTATGTATTCGGCTGTCTGGTGATTTTGTGTATCAACTGGGATTTTATACTGCCGGCATTGCAGACAATTCTGGTGCTGGCATTTAAGCCGGGCGCAATGGCAGGCGGATTGGTAGGCGGCGGCCTGCGGCTGGCAATGCAATATGGTGTGGCGCGCGGACTGTTTTCCAACGAGTCTGGTTTGGGTTCTGCGCCGCTGGTTGCAAGTGCTGCGCAGACACGAAATCCGGTGCGACAGGCATTGGTATCCGCAACCGGTACATTCTGGGACACGGTTGTTGTCTGCCTGATGACCGGTTTGGTGTTGGTCACCACCATCATGAAAAACCCCAACATCAATATGGATATGATTGAGGACGGCAGTCAGATGACAACCGCCGCATTTTCGCAGATTCCGGTGCTGGGACCGCTGATTCTGGTCATCGGTATCATTACCTTTGCGTATTCGACGATTTTGGGATGGTCCTATTACGGAGAGCGCTGCTGTGAATACCTGTTCGGTCGCAAAGGCATGCTGCCCTATAAGCTGTTGTTCATTCTCGTTATTGTGATAGGGCCAGTATTGTCTCTCGATCTGGTATGGACGATTGCCAATATCCTGAACGCCCTGATGGCAGTGCCAAACCTGATTGCTGTATTGCTGCTATCCGGTGTCATCGCACGGGAAACACGGCACTATCTCAATCATTTAGATGAAAAGGATACCACGGAAATTCCTGTGATCGATAAATAAAAGCAAGTTAGAGCGACAGGCGGCTACAGGGCCATCTGCAAAAGGATGAAGCAAATCGATGATACATTTTCAGAAGGCGAGACCGGGTGCGCATGAGGCGCGGAGACGCCGTCACGGCAAACACACAGAGAATTTGCAAGCAGGTAGCATACCATGGCGGCTTGCGGCGGGCTGGAATATTCCATTGGCGGTTTTGCTGGCGTTCGCCATCTGGTTTATGTGTTTAAAAACCATGCCGGTTATTCCGTATACTTTTTTCACCACGCCGCTGCTGGGATTTCTCAACTGGCTGCCTGTATTTTTGGTGTTGGCTGCGCTCACGTTTGCGCTTGGCAACGTATTTGGAGCGTCGGCGGTGACAATGGTTGTATTCGGCGTGCTTAATGTCGCCAATCAGCTTAAAATCGAAGCGCGTGACGATCCGGTTGTGCCGCAGGATTTGACCATGCTGCGGGAGGCATTGACCGCGGCAGGCGGCTATAATTTGCGCATCGATTTGCCGCTCGTAGCGGCTTTTGTCGCGGTGTGCGTCGTTCTGATTGCGGCGGCGGTACTGGTGCGAACACGGAAAAGCGGTCGCAGTAGAGTGCTGGTACGATGCGGCCGTGCTGCGGGCTGCTTGCTCTGCCTGGCCATTTTGGCAGGTTTGACCCCTACGGTATATGCCTCCGCGGATCTGTTTAGCGCCTTCCCTTGCACCAATCGTTTTAATATGACGACGGTTTGTCGGGAGACAGGCTTTCATTACACGTTTTTACGCAGTATGACACAGAACAATCTGCAAAAGCCGGAAGGGTTCTCCAAAACGGAGATCGAGGAGCGCATTGCGCAAACACAAACGACGGCAGCGGAGCCAAAGCCGGTGAATGTGATTTTTGTGATGAGCGAAGCGTTTTGCGATATTACCGATGCGGACGCATTTGCATGGACAGCGGACACCGATCCGCTTAAAAACTATCATGCGGTGCAGCAGTCAGAGCATGCGATTACCGGACGGCTGATTGTACCCAATTATGGAGGCGGTACGGCGAATACCGAGTTTGATGTGCTGACCGGCATGCAGACCGCAATGCTGTCGGATGCAAGCGTGTCATCGTTTCGTGTGCTGCATAAAAATATGAATTCCATTTTTCGGGTTGCCGATGAAAACGGTTGGCAGACGGCGTTTATCCATCCCGGAAAAGCGTGGTTCTACAATCGGCAGAACATCTACAAATGGCTGGGCGCACAGGAAATTGTGTTCGAGGATGTATTTGCCGACGCTACGTATAAGGGCGGGTATGTTTCGGATGAATCGCTGACCGAATATCTGATTGCGGATTTTGAAAATCGGCAGGCGGTCGGTCAGCCGCAGTTTACCTATGTGACTACGATACAGAACCACATGGCTTATACTGAATCCAAATACGGTAAAGCGCGCGACCTGTATCAGCTGCAGCTGGCGGAAGAGCTACCGGAGGATGCCAAGACCATGCTGACGGTTTATACGCATGGCCTGCGGGACGCGGACGCAATGCTGGGTGATTTGGTGAGCTATTTTGAGCAGCAGGAAGAACCGGTGCTGCTGATCTGGTATGGCGACCATCTGCCCAGTTTAGGCGATAATTATTTGTGCTACCGCGCGCTTGGCATGGATATGACGGCGGACCGCAGCACACAGGACTGGCTGGACGCGTATGCGCCGCCCTTTGTGATGTGGGCCAATCAGGCGGGCGCGGACGCGCTGGAGTTCGATACCTTGGTCGAGCGTCTTGGTATTCCGCAAAACGGGATGCTGAGCGCGAGCTTTCTGGGTGCGGCCGTGCTGGATGCGGTGGGCTGTGGACAGAGTGACGAGCTTTTCGCCTTTGTAAACGAGCTGCGGCAAGAATGGCCGGTGGTGCAGCGCGGCACGGCGGTGGACGCGCAAGGAAACTATCTGCCTGTACTGGATAACACGGCCGAAGATGCTGTCAAAGAGTATCAGGATCGAATCTATTACCGCATGAAGTATGAAACCATAGAGTGAAAAAGAGCCGACGGCACAGCCGTCGGCTCTTTTTTTGAGGTAGCACTATCATGGAATAGCTTATTGCAGCAGCGCGCGATAGGTTTCCGCGCGGTCGGGCTGGCCAACCACGGCGAGAGAAACCTGTTCAAAATCAAATACACGGCGCGCCAACTGGAGCAAGTCATCTGCGGTGACCTTGTCATAAGAGGCAAGTACCTGCTCGACTGCGGCAACCTGTCCGCGTAACAGTTCGCTGCGTCCAATGGTCATCATGCGTGTGCCCGTGCTCTCCAGCCCCATGAGCAGCGTTGTTTTGACCTGTTCACGGCAGCGGGAAAGCTCGTCAGGGGTGGGCCCGTTCTCGCAGAATCGATGCAGCTCGCGCACAATCAGTTCGAGTGCCTTGTGCTCGGTTTCCGCGCCGAGACCGGTGTAAATGGACAGCAGACCAGTATCCAGATGTGGTGTGGTGAAGGTGTAGATTGAATAGCAAAGGCCGTTCTGTTCGCGTACTCCCTGAAACAGGCGCGAGGACATGCCGCCACCAAGGATGGAACTGAGCAGGTTCATTGCAAAGCGCTCCTCGGACAGCAGCGACACACCGGGGAACGACAGACACAGGTGGTTCTGTTCGATATCCTTTTCACGCAGCATCAAGCTGGACTGATAGACCGCGGGAGTGATCTGGTTGCGTCCATCGCCTTCCATGTGTGAAAACAACTCGGCAATATAATCCAGATCGTCTTCGGTAAAGTGGCCGGAAACGGCAACAACGGTATCCGCAGGACGGTAATAACGGTGCATATAGTCGTGCATCGCTTCGGAGTTGATGGTTTGCAGGGTTTCCGCCGTGCCGAGAATGGGACGGCCCAGTGCCGAGCTGTCATAGCATTTCTCAAACAGCTTGTCGATGGCGACATCCTCCGGAGAATCCTCGTACATGTCGATTTCCTCCAGTACAACGCCGCGCTCCAAATCAATATCCTCCTGCGCGAAACGCGAATTCATAAACATATCCGCCAAAATGGAGACGCCGGTTTTGAGACGCTTGTCCAGCACTTTCATGTAATAGCAGGTACATTCCTTGTCGGTAAAGGCGTTGGCTTGCCCGCCCAAGGCATCGATGGCGATAGCAATATGTTGGGCGGAACGTTTTTCGGTACCTTTGAAGATCATATGCTCAATAAAATGCGAAATACCGTTCAGCGCGGCCGGTTCATACCGGCTGCCGTTGCCGACCCAGATGCCAACGGAAGCTGTCCGCACGGTATCCAGCTTTTCCGAAATCAGACGCACTCCGTTGGGAAGAACACGTTTAACATACATACTGGTTGCTTTCCTCTTTCTGTATCAGTTATAAATAGGGGGTATGATCGTGGTATCATACCCCCTGTACGGATCATATTGATTTAATAATACACCCGACTGCCGGATTCGTCCAGATAATAACGGTCGCCATCAGAGTCATAATAATCCCCTGTTGCCGGATCATACCGTCCGCCTTCTTCCGCAAGCGAAGCGGGATCGACAGTGCTTCCCGAAGAAGAGGTATCATCTGTGGTGGGAGGTGCGGTCGGCGGTTCATCGTAATCAACGCCGCCCAGCGGCCCATTAGAGGTATCTGTAACCGTGTCGGAATCAGAAGCAGTCTCACCGGGGAATACATCGTTATAGATGTATTCATGGATATGGTCAGCGGCTACATCCAAATCATATAAAATGTACTGGCTGGAGGAGCCGTAATAATCCCATTCACTATCTAACGGAACACGAGTATGCTCCAGTGTTGGGACGCCATTTTTGACAGCGCCAACGATTAACGGAGCGATCTCAGTTGGCTTGAGCGAGGTTGTCACATAGGGGACAATTTTCTGCATCAAGCCGATTAACTCGCTCGCCCCCATGGACTGCACCTTGGTAAACATGGCTTGCAGCACAATGCTCTGACGTTCCACACGCGCCCAGTCATCGCCGGTGCCGCCCTTGCGGATACGGCCGTAGCACAGCGCCTGTACGCCGTCAAGCGTTTGCAGGCCGGTTTCTTCCACGCCGGAAAATTCCTTGCCCTGCTCGATGCCGTAATCTCGGATGACACGGTTTAGTTCAAGAAGCTCTGCGGTGGTTTCCACATTGATCTCTACGCCGCCAAGCGCGTCGATGATTTCGACCAGCTGCTCAAAATTCACCGCGATATATTCGGTGATGTCCGTTCCGAAATTCTCGTTGATGGTGCGAATAGCAAGGCTTGGCCCGCCGAGGAAATAGGCGGCATTGAGCTTGTCCTCGCCATGCTCGCTAATATTGACGAGAGAATCACGCATCAGGCTGATGAGCTTAATCTTGCCGCGCGTATTATCCACGGTGACAATCATCATACAGTCTGAATGGCTTTGGGTATCACCCTCACGGGTGTCCAGACCAAACAGCGCAATGTTGGTGATGTTTTCATCCGCCTTGACACCTGCCGCCAGATTCTTTCCGAACAGGGAGGAATCATAGGTGAAGCCGAAAAAGGAACGATAAGCGTACAGGCCAAGGCAGAAAAGGATGGATAAAATGACCAGAACAGTCAGCACACGGACAAGTTTGCGCTGGAAGCGTTTGAGAGACATAGAATCAATCCTGTACGAACTGTGCAAACGACCGTTCGGTCAGCTGATGCACACGCAGCGTGTTGGTATAGTTGACGTGGCCGACCGGCATACCGGCGGTGATGGTGATGATATCGCCCACGCGCAGATCCACAGCGGAAATAGCAGCCTGCTCAGACAGATCATACAGCTCGGTACCGGAGGTGGGACGCTTGGGAACGAGCACGGGGGTAACGCCCCATGACATGCTCAGACGATGGAAGGTCCTACCGCTCGGCGTTGCCGCAATGATCGGTGCGCCCGGACGGTAGGTGGATACCGCGCGTGCGGTCGAGCCGGATTCGGTAAACGCAACAATGCACTTTGCGCCCAGATCGGCGGTGGTAGAGCAGGTTGCGTGCGAAATGGCCAGCGTCTTGAGGTCGCCCGCAACATTCATGTTCTGGAACTCCAGACGGGTCGCACGACGGCGGTCATAGTGGATGGTCTTTTCGGCATTCTCTGCGATCATGCTCATGGTGCGGACAGTATCAACCGGATATTTGCCGACCGAGGTCTCGCCGGAAAGCATAATGGCGCTGGTGCCGTCGTAAACAGCGTTTGCAACGTCAGAAACCTCCGCACGGGTCGGGCGCGGGTTCTTGGCCATGCTTTCAAGCATCTGGGTCGCGGTCACAACGCGCTTGCCGCGGGAGATACAGGTCTTGATGATATTCTTCTGGATTTCCGGCAGTACTTCAAACGGAACCTCTACACCGAGGTCGCCGCGGGCAACCATGACACCGTTGGCCTCGTCGAGGATCTCCTGAATGTTGTTGACGCCTTCCATGTTTTCGACCTTGCAGATGATTTCAACGTCTTCCTTGCCGTGTGCTTTGAGGATCGCCTTGATGTCGCGCACGTCTTGTGCGGAGCGGGTGAAGGAGGCGGCGATGAAATCAATGCCCTGCTCCAGACCGAACTCGATGTCCTCGCGATCCTTGTCGGACACGAACTGCATATTCAGCTTGATGCCGGGAACATTGATGGACTTACGGTTGGAAAGCGGGCCGCCGTTGAGCGCACGGCAGACGATGTCCGTGCCGTCCTTGACCTCGATGACTTCGAAAGCAACCAGACCGTCGTCGATCAGGATGCGCGTGCCGGGCTGTACATCGGTCGGCAAGCCTTCGTAGGTGATGGAGACGATGGTGTTGTCGCCTTCGATGTCGCGGGTGGTCAGGGTAAACTCCTGGCCCTCGACAATTTCAATCTTGCCGTCCTTATACGTCTTGGTGCGGATTTCCGGGCCCTTGGTGTCGAGCATGATGCCGACCGGCATACCCAGTGCTTCGCGCGCTGCCTTGACAGCATCCATACGGGCCTTGTGCTCCTCATGGGAGCCATGGCTGAAATTCATGCGGGCGACGTTCATGCCGGCCTTGATCATTTCGGGAAGAACCGCGTCGGTCGCAGGGCCAAGAGTACAAATAATTTTGGTTTTACGCATCGAAACATATTCCTCTCTGTATCATCGCGTGTGTTAGTCTGACATTTTTTTAACAGCACTATTTTAGCAGTTTTCCAGTCATTTTGCAATCGCTGGGCGCACTGTGATTGCATTTTCATGCTTTTCGACAAAAAAGAAGGCGTGCGTTGCAAACATCTTGTGTTTTATGATATGGTCTTGTATAATAATGAAGTATTCCAGACGGGCTGGGAGATTAAACATAGGAAAAAGTCCGTTTTGCTGGAGAAAAGATTGGCGAAAAAAGTATGCGGTGGCGCGGCCGCCGTAAAGAAGGAGAAGTGCGCAATGGCAAAGCCGGTTTTGGTGATTATGGCCGCGGGTATGGGCTCGCGTTACGGCGGACTGAAGCAGATTGACCCCGTCGGCCCGAACGGGCAGATCATTCTGGATTATTCGATTTATGACGCCCATCGCGCGGGTTTTGAGCGGGTTGTGTTTATTATCCGACCAGAGCTGCATGAGGCGTTCGAGCGGGCCATCGGCCGCAAGGCACGCCGTTTTATGCAGGTCGATTACGCCTATCAGACGCTGGATAAGCTGCCGGAAGGTTTGCATGCGCCCGAGGGACGTGAAAAGCCGCTCGGCACGGCGCATGCGGTATGGTGCGCAAGTGAGCTGACGGCGGGCGCGCCGATTGCGGTCATCAATGCGGATGATTTTTACGGCGCGGATGCGTTTCGGAAAATGTATGATTTTCTGTCTGTCGCGCAGGACGATGATAAATACCGGTACTGTATGGTTGGTTATCAGGTTGAAAACACGCTGACTGAAAACGGCACGGTATCGCGCGGCGTGTGTACGGAGGATGAAAACGGTCTGCTGACCGGCATTGTCGAGCGCACCGCGATTTCGCGTACACCGGACGGGCGGATTGTCTACGCAGCGGACGGCGATGCGCCGGCAGGGGAAATCCCGGCGGGTACACCGGTCTCGCTCAATCTGTGGGGCTTTACGCCGTCGTTCCTGCCCACGCTGGAGGAGGGCCTGCGCCGCTTTTTTGCGGAAAAGCTGCCGCAGAACCCGATGAAGGGGGAGTATTATCTGCCGTTTGCCGTGGACGAGCTGATTCAGGCGGGCCGTGCGACCGCTCAGGTGCTGACTACCACGGCGCGTTGGTTTGGCGTTACCTATCGGGAGGATAAGCCGAGCGTATGCGCCGCCATTGCAGAGATGACCCGGCAGGGCGAATATCCGGCAGACCTGTAAGCGGGAGGAATATAATGGATTTTTCGGCCGAATTTATCGATTTGCGCAATCGGTTGCTGCAGGGATTGCATCCTGCGTTTGTGTCCGAGCAAAACACCGAGGTTGCCGGGCGTATCGCGGCGCTGCTGAGCCGGTTTGACGTGACCAGTGAGAAAAAATTGCTGGGGATGATGTCGACGGGAACATCCAGTCATGCCCATGAGTATCGCTTGTTGTTTGCTGCGCCTGAATGTAATACAGAGACGCTGGCGGATTGGTGGGACTATGCCAAGCGGGCGGAGCAGGAGCTGGTGCGGCCCGATGCCATGCACGATTACTCTATTGTGTCCATCATTCTGGCAACGCAGCATATAGAGCGTGATATGCAGAAGAAGGTGCGCCGGTTGAGCGCGGAGCGGCAGTTTGAGAGCGGCAAGCATGGCTGGTCATCCATACATTTTGCGGTTATCGATTTGGAGGCGCGCAAGATATACACAAATCGTATGGGGGCGCCGCTGAAGAATATTTTGCAGCCGATTTTGAGAAAAAACACTTGAAATTTCACACTTATTGTGCTATAGTATCATGTACGCAAATATAGCGTGCCATATTTTGGCGCGATAACGGAAAGAAAAAACAGTGGAGGAATCGTAATTATGACTACCGCACAAATTGCACTTTCGATTGTAATGATCGTTGCCAGCCTGTTCCTTATTGTTGTGGTCCTGCTGCAGAGCGGCGCACAGCAGGGTTTGGGCGCGATTTCCGGTGGCGCGGAAACCTTTTTCGGTGCAGGCAAGGCGACGGCAGCGGATAAAGTTTTTGCCCGTCTGACCTCGGTGGTGGGCATTGTGTTTGTCATCGCTGCGCTCGTGCTCAATCTGATTCACTGATATGCAGACGGTGCAGCGCATGCTGCTGCTCGCGTTTGCGGTGCTGGCAGCGCTGACGGTTTTTCAGCAGATGCGGTATGGCATGATTTGCGGCCGCGTTGAAGGAACGGGCGACAAGCAGGCAGATCCCAAGGCGAAAGCATGCCGACGGCGCGCGGTATTGTGCGCGGTCGGGGCGGCGGTGTGTCTAGCTGTCAATATTGCAATTGGCGCTTTGAGCCGATAAACATTGTCCCGGACTGTGACAGACAATGGATTGATGAAAGTGGTGCGTTGATAAGAGCGCACCACTTTTTTTGATGCCTATTTTTGTAAGAGAAAGCGGCTTTGGAGGGGAAAATTCGATATTGCTTTCTTTTTTTGTTGGCATATGGTATAATTGTATCAATATATCTGCCGTTTTTTAACAGCTTATTGAGAGGTTTTTGTGAAATGAGGAAGCAGTCAAATGTCTGCCGCATTCTGGTGGTTGACGGACAGGGCGGCGGCATCGGAGGTCAGCTGGTAAAGCTGCTGCGGACCTGCCTGCCGGAACATTGTGAACTGATCGGTGTGGGCACCAATGCTTTGGCGACCAATGCGATGCTGAAGGCGGGCGCCGACCACGGTGCAACAGGAGAAAATGCCGTTGTGTTCAATGCTGCGCGCGCGGATGTGATTCTCGGCCCGATCGGTGTCGTGGTGGCCAACGGTATTCTGGGCGAGGTTTCTCCCCGTATGGCAACGGCTATTTCGGGTGCGGAGGTAAAGAAAATACTGATTCCATCCTCCACCTGCGGAATTTATGTCGCGGGGACCGAGGATTGCCGTCTAGAGGAATATCTGCGCCGTGCGGTGCAGGTTGTGATGCAGGTCATTGCGGAATGAGTGCAGAGAATGATCAGGCGCTGCTGCTGGCACATCGCGCGCGGTATCCGCTGATGGAGGCGCAGGACTGCGTAAAGCTACTGTATCAAAGCGAGTTTGGCCCAACCCATTTGGGTGAAACCATAGAAATGTTGACCGATGGCATCGCAGAGGAATGGAAAGCGGTGCCGGAAACCGCGTTGCCGCTCAAACCGGAAAGAATTGGCGGCGGATTGTGTCGGTTTCCGCTGCGGCCCGGCGTGTTTTGTCAGGAGGCGGCGCGGCTGCTTGCCGGATTGATGCAGCAAACCGCGCTGCATTGCGGAGGAAAACCCGCGCGTTTGCGGCAGCGGCTGGAGCAGCTCAGCGCCGTGCAGCCCGATTTGCGCCGATGGCTGTCGGAAACGGCATGGGACTACGCTTCTCCGGTTCGGCATAGCGCGCGGTTTCGGGCGGCATATCAGCCGCATTATCGGCTGCTGCGGCAGGAATATGCCGGATATTTTCCGCTTTTGCTGTCAATTGTGCAGGAAATGCAGAAAAAGCGTCCGCTTATCATCGCCATTGACGGTTGCTGCGGCAGCGGCAAAACACAGCTGGCCGCGCTTTTGCAGAAATTGTTCTCGTGCCGGGTGTTTCATACCGACCATTACTATCTTCCGCTGCTAAGACGTGCGGCGGACTGGCAGCAAAAACCTGCCGGCAATATGGATTTGCAACGGTTGTGGACAGAAGTCATACAGCCGGCGCAGAGGAGGGAAACGGTATACCAGCGTATATTCGACTGCGCAGCACAGCATCTGGCGCATCCGCAGGCTGTGGCACCGTCTCCGCTCACCGTAGTGGAGGGGAGTTATTCCCTGCATCCGCGGCTGGCCGATGCCTATGACATGCGTATTTTCCTGACCTGCGCGGAGAAAGAGCAGAAAACACGGCTGCAAGCGCGGGAAGGAACTCGTTATGAGATGTTCGAACGTGTTTGGATACCGATGGAGAAGCGGTATCATGCCAAGTGCGATCCGCTTTCGTATCATCCGATGGTGATAGACACCAGTTCGTTTTTTGGAGAATCATTCGATTCTCTGTCTATATAAATTGATTTTGCTGCCAAGAAGGCGGTTTATGTTCCCCGGCACCTCCTGAAAAAAGCCATGAAGGCTGTGCTGTTTCAGAAGAAGCGGCTTGGAAAGACTTTTAAAGGAGTGTTTTTATCATGCAAAAATCCATTCGCAATCTGGTTTTGGCTGCATTGTTTCTGGCATTGGGACTGATTCTTCCGTTTTTTACCGGACAGATCCCGCAGATTGGAAGAATGTTGCTGCCAATGCACATTCCGGTGCTCATCTGCGGTCTCATCTGCGGCTGGCAGTATGGCGCAATCATCGGATTTGTTTTGCCGCTGCTGCGCTATGTTCTATTTGGTATGCCGCCGATTTTTCCGACCGGCATTGCGATGTCGTTTGAACTGGCGACCTACGGTTTGGTGGTTGGTGCGCTGTATGCACATTCCTGCTGGAAGTGTATCTTTGCGCTTTACCGGTCGCTGCTTGTCGCCATGATAGCGGGTCGCATCATATGGGGCGTGGCGGAGGTCGTGCTGCTGGGCTTGGGCGGTCAGGCATTCACATGGCAGTTGTTCCTGAGTGGTGCGCTGTTGACTGCGATTCCCGGTATCGCTCTGCAGCTGGTACTCATTCCGGCATTGATGATTGCATTGGATCGCACCGGCTTGGTTCGTTTTTCTAAAAAACCCGCAGCGGATGCAGTGTGATGGTTTGATGAAATAAAATTGATAAAACGGCAAAGAAAAGCGGTGCTTTCATGAAGAAAGCACCGCTTTTTCGCTATTATGGGCAAGAATGCAACAGGGCGGCGACATTTGCCCCACGCCGGTGATATGTATAACGGTTTTGCCGCCTGCGATCAATTGCGCATGTGCGGCAAAGTCGCGCACAGAAAAATGATAGACAGCAGCCCGATATTTCACAAGGTAGCATCGTACCACTTATGCTGTAAAAATGACCATCTATCAACGAAGAGTGGAAATCCCTGTTCGTTTTTCTTATACTATATTTGAGACAAGAGGTGGGA